>JAUQYY010000316.1 GCA_030587505.1 Candidatus Sigynarchaeota archaeon | reverse complement strand
GATGGACTACCTTGGAAAAGCCAAAATATTCGGGTCGTGAAAACACAAATCGTAAATCGGCAACGCAACCCAGCGAGCCAACCAACAGACTCGAAAAACTTCTCATCCGAAACAGTTACTACTGCGCAACCGAAATTACACGGAGCCGGATTTGGGGGGATTAGTGTCAACAAACACTTCTAAAAGCTCAAGTACACGGGCTGTGTGAAATCGTAACACAATCGTCCCTTTTTGGAGGCGTAATGTAATCCTTTTTATATACTTGGATGTATATACTGGGGTGTGCAAAACTACACTCTAAGGTGTGGAGGTTGCTGGATGGTTTCTGTTAAGGGTAACAGGGCTATTGTGGATGCGCTTGTGAACAATAATGTTGAATTTGTATTCGGGATTTGTGGCACATCTGTTGCGGGGTTTCTCTCCGCGCTCGGCGCCGAGGAGAGTATAAGCTACGTGGTTGCACGCCACGAGCGCGGCGCAGGCAGTATGGCCGACGGCTACGCCAGGGCAAGTGGAAGGGTTGGGGTTTGCCAGATGCACTCCGGCCCCGGAACGATGAACGGAGTACTCAGCATCGTTGACGCCTACAGAGACTCATCTCCCGTTGTTCTGCTGGCGGGTCAGGTTGCGAGGAGACTCATAGGCCGAGAGATATTCGGGGAGGCAAACCAGTTCGCCGTGCTCGGACCCTACACCAAGTCGTGTGAACGCATCGGGCGTGTGGAGGACATCCCACGGATCATTAACAACGCCTTCCACCTCGCGAGGTCGGGCAGACCCGGACCGGTTCTAGTCGAGATGCCCGAGGACATATACGACGAAGAGGGAGATGTGGAACCCGACTTCTCGATAAGGGTTGATACTCAACCCCTTTCTCCGTCATTCATCTCGGAGGCCGCGGAGAGACTGCTCAGGGCGGAGAGGCCAGTCATACTGGCGGGTGGTGGAGTACTGTGGTCGAAAGCGTGGGAGGAGCTAAGAACTTTGGCGGAGATGCTCCAGATACCCGTGACCACAACCCAGAACGGCAGGGGATGCATCCCCGAGGACCACCCATTGTCTCTGGGAATAAGCGGATGGTACGGGGGAAACAGCGTGGCTGACGAGGCTCTCGAGGAGGCTGATGTTATCCTCGGGGTTGGCTGCACCTTCTCCTCGCTGACCACCTACAACTTTACAGCCCCGATAAGAGGAGAGATAATCCACATAAACATTGACCCCTCGGCCCTGGGTAGAAACGTTCGCTGTGACTACGGCATCGTTGGAGACGCAAAGGCCGTCCTCTCGGAGATGATTAGAATCCTCGACGCCAGGGGAGTCGGAAGAAGGGAGTCCTCATGGGTGGAAGAACTCAACAGGAAAAGGGAAGAGTGGAACAAGCTCTGGGGCGGAGACATCGACTCCGACAGCGTACCCATAAAGCCCCAGCGACTGGTTCGAGACGTCCAGAAAGCGATTCCGAAAAACTCAATAGTTGTGGCTGGGGCGGGACTGCACCATCTCTTCGTCACATCATACATGAAGACCTTTAGCCCGAGAACTTTCATCGCCTCCATTAACATGGGCTCAATGGGCTTCGCTTTTCCCGCAGCGATAGGCGCCAAGGCTGCGAGACCCGAAGAACCTGTGGTTTGCATAATCGGAGACGGGGACTTCATGATGAGCATCCAAGACCTTGAAACAGCCGTGAGATGCGGCTTCAACGTCGTAACAGTCATAATGAACAACCAGAGTTATTGCGCACCAAAGATTTTTCAGAAAATAAACTTTGGAACCGAGTTCGGAAGCGACTACACAAACCCCGACTTCGCAAGGGTTGCAGAGAACTTCGGAGCCCAGGGATGGACCGTTGAGAGGCCCGGGGAGATCATCGACGCGGTCAAAAATGCGCTCGACTGCGGAAAGCCCGCAGTGATAGACGCGAGAATAGATCCAAACGCGATTCCACCCCTAAACCTCAAGGCTTCCTCGAGAATGAGAAACATGGACGCGGAGAAAGCGATGAGAGAACCACAGTAAAAGCGGAGGGCTCGCACCCTGATTTTTCATCCCCAACTATTATTCTTTTTTGAAAGATAGGTTTTTCCGGGGAACACGAGTCCTCGCGGTTGATTCGGATGAGTTGTAAGTTTGAAGCTTGATGGTGAGAATATAAATAATAATATTACCGGTTTTTGTATGGTAAGGATTGCTTAAAAAGGTGAAAGGAATGGATCAGAAGGAGATTTATGAGGCTCTGGCAGCCATAGTTGGAGAAGACGATGTCACCATAGACCCCGTTGAGCTCCTGGCCTACGCGTCGGACGCTTCCTTCCTCAGAGCAATACCAGTGGCGGTTGCGAGACCGGAGAACAAGGAGGAGGTCGCCGAAATCCTGAAATTCGCCGACGAAAACAGGATACCAGTAACTCCGAGGGGGGCAGGAACCAGCTACGCGGGGCAGTCACTAGCTTACAACAACGCGATTCTAATTGACATGGTTAAGATGGACAAGATTCTGGAAATAAACACCCAAGACAGAGTAGCCGTTGTTCAACCCGGAGTGATCTACGGGGAACTAAACAAGGAGCTGAGAAAGCACGGCTACTGCTTCCCACCAGACCCGGGCTCTGCGGTCGCCTGCACCGTTGGGGGAATGGTAGGAAACAACGCGAGCGGGGTTAGAGCCCTAAAGTATGGAGCAACGGTGGACCACGTACTCGGCCTGGAGGTCGTCCTCCCAGGGGGCAAAATCATAAGGACCGGGGGGCGAGTATGGAAGAGCTCCTCCGGCTACAATCTAACCAAGCTTTTCGTTGGCTCCGAAGGAACCCTTGGAGTCTTCACCGAAATAATTCTGAAGATAACCCCCGCCCCGAAGTACACCGCTATGATTATGCCTGTGTTTGAAAAGTACGAGCAAGGGTTGGAGGCCGCCACGGAGATCATAAATTCGGGAATCCTACCCTCAGCTATGGAGATTCTGGACGACATATGCATAATGGTTCTGAACTCTGCTCTGGAGGAGAAACTGCCACAGGCCGGGGCGATACTCTTCATCGAGCTGGACGGAAGCCACGAGGAGGTCATAAAGGAGGAAGCCGAAACCGTCAGAAACGTCTGTGAAAAGATAGGAGTAAAGCAGATCATACACACAACAGACCCGAAGAGGGCTGAGGAGCTCTGGAGGCTCAGGCACTCACTGGGCAATTTACTCGCAAAGGTCAGGGGTGAGAACATGGCGATAAACAGCATCATGGACTTCGCCGTGCCCATATCCAAGGTACCCGAAGCCGTCAAAGAGGTCAAGGAGATAGCGGCCAGGTACCAGAGGCTCATGGCAGCCTTCGGACACATCGGCGACGGAAACGTGCACATGGGCAGCGCCATCAACGTGGAGGACCCGAAGCAGAGGGAGATGGCTGTGAAGTTTTCGAAGGAGGCGGCGGAAGTGATTATCAAGAAGTACGGCGGAACCCCGTCCGCGGAGCACGGCATAGGAATGGCTAAGTCAGCGTTCATCACCATGGAGCATGGGGACACCTTGGAGCTGATGCGTGGAATTAAGAGAATTTTCGACCCCAACAACATCATGAACCCCATGGTTATGGGACTCACAGAGATTCCCAGAGACGAATACGTGTATATGGCAGGGGTGAAGTAGAAGTGTCGGCAGAAGAGAAGGAGAAGGCGATGGAAGACTGGGAGAAGCTGAAGGCGGCCGAGAAGAAAAGCCTGGAGGATTACAGAACCCAGCTCGCGATGTGCAACATCTGCGCGTTTTGCAGGATACGCTGCCCTGTTTACCAGGAGGTTAAGTGGGAGTCTGTGACGCCGAGGGGAAAGATGCAGATACTCAGGAACGTGGTTAAGGGCTGGATAGAACTCACGCCCGGAGTCGTGGAAAGGATATTCTCGTGCACAACGTGTAAGATCTGTAACCAGGAGTGTGACGCTGAGGTCTACCCGTTCGACATACTGAAAACGGCGAGAAGAGAGTTCACGGAGAAGGGTCTCGGCCCGCTCCCTGACGAGAGGAAGATGGACAGGAGAATCGTAGAGTATGGAAACCCCTACAGGGAGCCGCGGGAGGAGCGCTTCAACTGGCTTGATGTGGAGGTTCCGAAGAACTCGGACACCCTTCTATACATCGGCTGCGTGACGGCGTACAGGTACGGAGAGACCGGAAAAGCCATCGTGGAACTCCTCAAGAGGGCTGGGTACGACTTCACGATTACTCCTGACGAGTCGTGCTGCGGTATGCACCCGTACTGGGACGGGGAAGTGAAGCTAACAGCCGACATAGCGAAGAGCAACATTGAGATTTTCAGAAAGACCGGAGCAAAAAGGATTGTGACCGCGTGCGCCGGGTGCTACTCAACCTTCAAGAACGCGTACCCGGAACTCGTGGACAACTTCGACTTCGAGCTGGTGCACTTCTCAGAGCTGCTTCTAGACCTCATAAAAGAGGGAAAAATCAAACTCAGAGAAACGGGCCCGTTGACGGTAACCTACCACGACCCCTGCCACCTTGGAAGACACTCCGGGGTGTACGACGCTCCCCGCGCGGTGATAGAATCCATCCCGGGAGTGGAGCTTGTGGAGATGGAGCACAGCAGAGAGGACTCGAACTGCTGCGGAGGTGGGGGAGGTTACTTCACGGCTTTTCCGGAGAACGCGGTGAGAATCGCCGAAAAACGCGTACGCGAAGCCGAGGAGACAGGAGCTGACGTACTGGTTACAACCTGTCCACTCTGCAGAACAAACCTAGACCTGGCGATCAAGAGGCTTGACTCAGGCCTCAGACTCTACGACCTGGCGGACCTGGTTCTGGAGCACTTGGAATAAAAACAGAAGACGGATTTTCTCCGCCCTCTTTCTTTTTGAAACCCAAAATAGGGGTGTTAAGTGCTAATGCGAATATCCCGATGCGGATTTTTGTGGTTAAAAAAGAGAGCGAGGGAGAGAAGCACCGTCAGAGGGCTACTGGATGGTTGAAACAGCGGGTTTCGGGAACACAGGTAAGCTGAACGATCCATCCCTATCTTTTTGGTTGTGAATCGGCATGGTTACTTTTATTTTTATTTTATTTTTTGAGGCCTAGGATTTCTCGTGCTTCGTCTGGTGTTGCGATTGGCCTCTGGAGTTCTTTTGCTATTCTTACGACTTTTTCCACGAGTTCGGCGTTGCTTTTCGCTAGGACTCCTTTTTCTAGGTAGATGTTGTCTTCCATGCCGACTCTCACGTGACCTCCGAGGAGTATGGCTCCGTTTGCCATTTCCATCTCGTATCTTCCGGGGGCGCAGACCGACCATGTCCAGTTGCTTGGAATCTGGTCAACGCAGTAGATTAGGGTTTTCAGGTCGGGGGACATACATGAAAGTCCGCCGAACATTACAAACTGGATGTGCAAGGGTTCTTTCAGCGAGCCTTCCTCAACGAGTCTTTTTGCGGTGTTTATCTGTCCAGTGTCGTAGATTTCCAGCTCGGGTTTAACGTTGTTTTCATACATGTAGCCCGCCCATCTCACAATGGTGTTCACGGGGTTTCCGAAGATTACGTCTCTGAGCGCTGGAATCCCCATGTCCTCCCAGAGGTTGAGTGACCCCATGTTGAGTGAGCTGAGCTCCTGGCCGAAAGTCACCCTCTCCTTCATGATCTCGTCCATTTTTTCGGGGTCAACCCTGCCCCCACCGGTTGTAATGTTTATGATCAGGTCCGAGGCCTCACTCTCCCTTATCCTCTTAACGTACTCCTTTAGAACGGGGTTGGGGTCTTGTGCTCCTCCGCCCGTTTCGGGGTCCTTGGCGTGCAGGTGGACAACCGAGGCTCCAGCCTTCCTACACTTCACACACTCCTCAACAATCTCGTCAACGGTCGCCGGAACGTAGGGCGTCTGAGCCTTGGAAATGAACTCCCCGCCAGTTAACGCAGCGGTTATTATCAACTTCTCCCTAGCCATAGGAAACCTCCTAATCTAATATATCTTAAACAGAATAATAGACGTTGTTCTTATAAAAATTAACCTCCAACCAGTTGAACCACCAAAAACCCTAAGGGGGAGGAGCAATCCAGGAGTTCTCCTCTTAGCCTGTGCAGGGCTCAAGAGTGATAAAATATAATGGCCCGAGGAGATGTTCTTATACGGTTCTTGACAAGGAAGGGTGTGAAACGTGTTGAAAAGGCGAGAGCTGAGAAGCGACCTCATCAAGAAGGGGGTTCAGAGATGCACCCAGCGGGCGCTGCTCAAATCCCTGGGTCACGATGATGAGTCTATAGAGAAGCCTTGGATAGCCATCGTCAACTCCTAGAACGAAATCGTCCCTGGACACGTACACCTGAGAACCATAAGCAGAGCCGTCAAGGAGGGAGTTATCGCGGCTGGGGGGACACCGTTCGAGTTTAACACCATCGCGGTTTGCGACGGCTTATGTCAGGGAACGGTGGGTATGAGGTACCCTCTCACGAGTCGGGATCTCATAGCGGACACAATAGAGGTCATAATTGAGGCTCACATGTTCGACGCCATTGTTCTCATCCCCTCGTGCGACAAAACGGTTCCAGGACACCTGATGGCAGCCGCGAGGCTGAACATCCCCTCAATCGTGGTTACGGGGGGTCCGATGCTCCCCGGAGTCTACAAGGGTCAGAGAATCACAACAGTGGAGATGAGAGAATACGTCGGAAAGTTTCAGGTGGGGGAGGTAAATGAGGAGGAACTCAAAGCGATTGAAGGGTTGGCCTGCCCGGGTCCGGGTTCGTGCAGTATGCTTGGAACCGCAAACACCATGGCGGCGGTGACCGAGGCGCTCGGCATGTCCCTTCCAGGCTGCGCGACAGCCCACGCAGTGGACGCAAAGAAGATACGCATCGCCAGGGAATCGGGGAAAAGAGCGGTCAAACTACTGGAGGAGGGGCTGCTTCCTCGGGACGTAATGACCCTTGAGGCGTTAGAAACGCGATCATCGTGGACCTAGCCCTGGGAGGCTCCCTCAACGCCACCCTACACATTCCAGCCATAGCCCAAGAAGCAAACCTAGACATAGGCCTAGACACATTCGAAGAATTGAACAAGAGAACGCGTCACATATGCAACCTCTTACCATCCGGACCCTACAACCTAAAGGACTTGGATGAGGCAGGAGGAATTCCAGCGGTCATGAAGGAGCTAAGCGGGATCCTCAACCTCGATTCTCTAACAGTGACTGGAAAAACCGTCAGGAAAAACATCAAAAACGCGGAAGTAATCAGACGAGAAGTCATAAGACCCTTCAGTGACCCTTTTCACCCGGAGGGTGGACTGGCTATTCTCAGGGAAAACCTGGCTCCGTTGGGCTCCGTGTGCAAACACGTGGCGGTGGCTGAGAGGATGCTGATTCACAGGGGACCCGCGAAAGTCTTCGAGTCCATGGAGACCGCCGTCGATGCCCTCCTGAATAACCGCATTGACGATGGGGACGTCATGGTTGTACGGTACGAGGGGCCGAAGGGTGGCCCCGGAATGCGAGAAATGCACCAGATAACCTCCATCATAAACGGTATGGGACTCGGAGACAGTGTTACCCTCGTAACCGACGGGCGATTCTCAGGTTCAACCAGAGGAGCGATGATCGGACACGTGTCCCCAGAAGCCGCAGAGGGAGGACCCATCGCAGTTGTGAGAAACGGAGACGTGATCTCGTACGATATTCCAGCAAGGAGGCTGAGTCTCGAGGTGTCAAACGATGAGCTTCAAAAACGCCTCAACGAGTGGCGGCTCAACCCACCAGAACCAAAGAAGGCAAAAGGATACTTAAAGCGATACCAATCTCTCGACACCTCCGCGGGGAGAGGAGCTGTGCTCGAAACTCCGAACGAAAAGGATTGAGGAAAAGTGACTGGAGGGTTCAAGGGACTACGGAGCGTTTTTATAGAGGAGCGGGGCAAAGGTTATAAAAGCTGTCTAGGAAACTGAGCTTATAGGTTACAGACAGTAAAAACAGGTTGAAGGGGTGTAATTTTTGCCGTATCTAACTGGTGGAGAGATAATCGCTGAAACCCTCCTGCGCGAGAATATTCCCTACGCGGTAGGAATCCCTAGGCACGGCAACCTCGGTTTGGTTGATGCGTTTAAGAGGCACGAGTTTCCGATTATTCAGGTTAGGCATGAGCAGTCCGCCTGCCACCTGGCTGACGGCTACTGCAGGGTCACCGGCAAACCCTTAGCTGTTTTCACCTCGATAGGTCCTGGTGCGTGTAACACGGTTGTGGGGCTTGCCGATCTCTCCCGCGTCCATAAGCTCCTTCACTTTCCGGTAGGGTGGATAAAAAACAAAGTTCTCGAAGACCTTCAGCTTGACCCCCGCCTTTCTCGCCGCGCTAATCATCTCATCCATCTCCCTAACGTTCATCGCGGGGGCTTCTGAACAGACACGTGCTTACCGGCCTCGGCGGCGACGGCAGCATCCTTGTGCAAGTAGTGGGGGAGCAGTATCTCCACCACGTCAACTTCCTCGTCCCTGAGCAACTCATTGTAGTC
>JAUQYY010000278.1 GCA_030587505.1 Candidatus Sigynarchaeota archaeon | reverse complement strand
TTTAGGGCGTATTCGGCGTTGCTGCGGACGTTGCTGTTCTTGTCTTTTAGGGCTTTGGTGAGGGGTTCTGTCACGCTTTGGTCTCCTATTTCTCCGAGGGCCAGCGCAGCGTTGGCGCGAACTTTCCAGTCTTTATCGTTCAGGGCTTTGGTGAGGGGTTCTATTGCGCTCGGGTCTCTCGTGTATCCGAGGGCGAGGGCAGCGTTGGCGCGAACCTCGGGGTTCCTGCTGCTTAGGGCTCCTGCAAGGAGGGTTACCGCTTGGGGGCCTCCTATCTCTCCGAGGGCATGCGCGGCGTTGGCGCGAACCTCACGGTCACGGTCGTTGAGCAGTTTTGTGAGGGGTGCTACGGCTCGTTTGTCTCCTATGTTTTCGAGGGCGGCGGCTGCTTTTGCTCGAACGTTTTTGTCCTTGTCTTCTAGGGCGGAGATTAGGGGTTCAACCGCTCGCTCGTCTCCTATGATGCTGAGAGCGGTTATGGCTTCTCTTCGAGTGTTGGTGTCCCTGTCCCCTAGAGCTTTGGTGAGGCACTCTATTGCCTTCTCCTTCTGCTGCTCTAGGGACGTGGAGGGTAGGAGGAATATGCTGCCCAGGGCTCGTGCGGCTCTGGCTCGAACATCTCCGTCCCGGTCACCGAGCGCGGAGATCAGAGAGTCAAGGGCCTGCTCGCAGCCCATCTCTTCGAGGGTGGCCACCGCTCTGATTCGAACCCTCTTGCTTTTCCCGAATTCTAAAACTTTTTTCAGTCCTTCAACATCGTTTTCGGCTCTCATCCTGTCAACATCACTCGGAGTGAAGTCAACTATACCCGTCTTTGAGCCTCCTTACATCGTGTTGAACGCCACGGACGCATGTTTAGAGAATATCGCTTTCGAGGCGTAGAAAGGTTCCGATAATCCTGACATGCCCCTGTGTTAAAGCGTCTTGGGCATCGGGTTGACGTTCCTTTCTCGTCAACCGTTGTTACTCTTGAGCGGAGCCCGTGGGACGGTGAACTGGTAGAGGGGTTTAAATAGTGTTCTGCCCAACTTTAGAAAAGCTTATTTCCTCGTGTTGCGTGTGGTTACGTGTAGGTGGTTTGATGGGCCTCACCGATTCTCAGAAGCTGGAGATAATAGAGCTTGTTAGAAGAGAGATCAGCGCGTTTTTTTCTGGGAAGGAGGTTGCGACAAAAGAGGACATAAAGCTGCTCGTGGAACTAATCAACAAAAGGTTTGAGGACATGAACAAGCGCTTCGAGGAGCTAATTCACTTCACAGACAAGCGCTTCGAGGACATGAACAACAGGTTCGAGGACATGAACAAGCGGTTTGATGAGGTTATAAGGCTTATGCGTTTTTACTTCATTGTTCTTGGGATTGTGATATCCATTTTCACCGTGGTTGTAAGTGTTTTGAGTGTCTTGGGGAAGCCGTTTTAGCGTGAGGGGTCCTGGCTGCTGCAGAATGTGTGGGGTTTATTTTGGACGGTTCACGGAGAGGGGTTATTCCAGTTTGTGGGTTGCTTCCAAGTCTTTTGCGTATTCTTGTAGTTCTTCTGGGATTTTGATGCCTTGTATGGGGCTGGATAGTTTTAGGCCTCTCTTTTTCTTTTCTGTCCAGACGCTGGAGTTGAAGTCCATTATGGTTTTCGTCTTGTGGGTGGCGTCTCCTATCTGTTCTGTTTTTTGGGGGAAGGACATGCTGTGGATTGAGGTGTCTGAGTAGAGGGTTCGCCACAGTTTGTCGGTTATGGCTGGTATTATTGGGGCTAGGAGGAGTAGGGACTTTTGGAGGGCTGTGTGGAGGGTGAACCACGCGGACTGCGCCTCGTTTTCGGTGAACCCGTCCATGGTTGCTCTCCGCTTCACCATTTCAATGTAGTGGCTGGCGAAAACGTTCCACAGGAAGCTTTTCACGTTTCTTGCTACCCAGTTGAAGTTGAAGTCCTCGTAGCTTTCCTTTGCCTTTTCTATGAGGTTGTTGAGTTCTGAGAGGATCCACTCGTCTGTTGGTTGGAGGGCTTCGGGCCTCTCCGCTGCCGGGAACTTGGAAATGAATCTCGCTATGTTCCAGAGTTTTGTTAGGAATCTCTGCTCGGCGGCTATTTTCTTCTCGGAGATGTTGTAGTTTTCGCCAACGGTGCACTCGGTGCATATCCACATTCTCAGGGCATCGGCGCCGTACTTGTCAAGCATCTCCTCGGGGTCTATAATGTTTCCCCGCGACTTGCTCATCTTTTTGCCCCGCTCGTCGAGTCCCATTCCGTTGATGAACACGTGGTCGAAGGCTGGTACGCCTCTGAGCTGGTAGACGCGGAGCAGCGTGTAGTAGAGCCAGGTTCTTATGATGTCGTAGCCCTGGGGCCTCAGCTTCTCCCCGTTTGTGAACGTTTTCTCGAAGAATTCGGGGTCCCTCAAGTATCTTGTGATGAAGAGCACCGAGACGGAGGAGTCCACCCACGTGTCGAGCACCCTGGTCTCCCCCTCCCAGTCGTCCGCACCGCACTTCGGACACTTTATTCCGGGGCTCTCCTTCCAAGGCTTAACGTACCTTGAGCCCTCTACGTGGATGTGGCCACAGCTCCCGCACCTCCAGAGAGGTATCTCGGTTGCGTAGTACCTTCTCCGGGAGATGGGCCAGTCGGTTGCCAGGCTCTCGAGCCAGTTTTTGAGGTGGTGCTCGTACCGCGGAGGATGCCACCTCATCTTTTCCGTGAAGGACATTAGGGCGTCTCTGAACTCGAGCTGTTTGAGGTAGTACTCGTGCATGGGGAGGATCTCGGCTATGTTTCCGCACTTGTCGTGGATTGGGACGCTGTGGGTGATGTCCTCCTCCTTGACTAGGAGCCCTTCTCTTCTCAGGTCTTCAACTATTTTTTTCCTGGCCTCCCCCACTGTTAGGCCACTGTACTTTCCAGCCTTCTCCGTCATGACTCCCTTTGGGTCTATCAGCCCAACGGGTGTGAGTTGTAGCTCTCTTATGACGCGCACGTCGGCGAAGTCTCCGTAGGAGCATATCATCACGGCTCCTGTTCCGAAGTGGGGGTCGGCTTCCTTGTGGCTGTAGACCTTAACTCTCTCCCCGTAGATCGGAATCACAACGGTTTTTCCAACAATGTTTTTGTACCTTTCATCGTCGGGGTGTACTATAATAGCTCTGCACGCCCCTATCAGCTCCGGCCTGGTGGTTGAGATCACAAGGTCATTCCCGTCCTCCAGCCGGAAGGTGACGTAGTAGAGCTTGTCTCGCTCGTCCCTGTACTCGATTTCCGCGTCAGAGACCGTTGTTCTGCAGTGTGGACACCAGTTGTTCGGCCTCTCGTCCTCGTATATTAGCCCCCTGTCCCACAGCTCCTTGAAGGTTTTTTGGGTGAAGGCCCTGTACTCGGGGGAATCCGTCGTGTAGTAGTTTTCATCGTAGTCGCCCATTAGCTCCATTCGGAGCATGATGTTCTTCATCTGCTCGGTCCACTTGTCGAGGTACTTTCTGCACATTTTTTCGAACTCTTCCCTGCCGACCTTCCAGATTTCCAGATTCTCGTGCCTTTCTAAGTAAATCTCTATGGGGAGACCGTTCCTGTCCATCCCAATGGGATAGTGAACATTGTACCCGAGCATCCTCCGGCTCCTAGCAATCATGTCCTGGTAGGTGTAGCCCAGAGCCGCTCCGATGTGCCACATGGGAGCGGGATACGGAGGCGGGGTGTCGATAACGAACACCTTGCCAGGCTTCTCGGCGTCGAACCTCCACCAGTTCTCCTTCTTCCACAACTCAATCATTTCGAACTCATAGTCAATAGACCAGCGCTTCTCCTCAATTCGTTCCTTAAACTCCAGCGTACTCATTTACAGACCACCAAAAAGCAAAAGATGAAAGGTTTCACCCAATAGCGGACTCCTATTCTAGACTTCACCTAGTTCCCTACGGTTCAAAGCAAGCCGGTGTAAACACCGATTTTTCCTGCTTTTCTTGTGAGTAAAACAATTTCTACCGAGGATAATAAAAAACTTTCGCACAGAACCCGCCACAAGAGGGTGAAGCATGGAAAAGAAGGGAGAAGAAATTGGAAACGTTTCCCGTGTTTTCACCATGCTTCGTAGTCTAATCCAAGGTCTTGCAGCTCCTTCTTCATCTTTGCGTACAGTTCAACGTATTCTTTTTTAGGCTTTAGGATCTTCATGTCATAGTCGAGGATGATGTTTTCTTTGGGCATTCAACTTTCGCCATGGGCGACGCAATACTCACCTACAGCACCATCACCGAGGGATATGAGCCCAAGGACGGGAACACCCCGCTCTACAAGATTTTCTTACAACGGTCCACCTTAAATCCAACCATCCCGGTGTTAATGAAGCTGCGGGATGACAGAAAGAGAAACAGACTCCCATTGCGGAAGAACATTTCCGCTGGGGCTTCTTGACTAGTAAGGTGACCTTTTGATAAGCTTTGCGACGTCTTCTAGGTCATACGCAGAGTGGTGTGTATCTCTGAGTTTGTTTTTATTCTCTATTTTTCTTGCTAGGAGTACGTAGTGTTTCTTTTTTGCCTGTTTTATTTTCTGCGCCTTGATTTCCAGCCTGTCTAGAATTATCTGCGCATCTTCGGCGGAGAGGTTTGACCACTTGGCCTCTGCGACAATTAGTCGGCTGTTGCGTGCCACTATGTCTATCTCCTCTCCTTTGTGCCACCATCTTCCGACCTCCGTGAAGGATTCCTTGAGGAGTCTCCTGAGAATGTATTTCCTGCAAATGTCTTCGAAGGCTTCTCCGAGATAGGTGTTGAATTCGGGGGTAAACCTTAACATGAACGTGTCTAGCTCCCCGCTTTCGAGCACGCCTCTGTTGGGATAAACGAAGCGGAACCAGAACCTGAAATAGTTGTCCGTTATCACGAATCTTCCCTTCTTCATCCTCGTTTTCGCCTTCGCGCTCGTGAGCGCCGGCAGCTCTCTCTCCACTATGCGGAGGTTCTGGAGAACCGAGAGATACTTGGAAACAAGGCTCTTGTCTAGTCCCGTTTCGTCCACGATTTTTCCGAAGGTTTCCTTTCCCGCCGCTATGGCTCGGAGAATGGCGAAGTAGTTCGCGGGCTTCCTCAGCTCCTGTCTCAGAAGGATTTCAGCCTCCTCGTAGAGGTAGCCTCCCTTCGAAAAAACGTTTTCAACGAGGTTCTCTGTGAACAATTTCCCACCACTAAAGGTTGCGAGGTAGCCAGGAACACCGCCAACCACGCTGTAAACCTTAACCAGGTCCTCGACAGAATAGGTTGGAAAGAAGCCGCCTATGTCGAAGAAGTCCATTTCACCAAGCATCCACTGCCCCGTTCTCCTGCCGTAGAGAGGACTCCGGTAGCCCAGAACATCCGTTTCCATCATCCCGATGCTCGAACCACAGAGAACCATCACCAGATCTCGCCGTTTCGATAGGTGAGTGTCCCACAGCCTCTGGAGCACCGAAACCACGGGCCTGTACGCCTCGATGAGA
>JAUQYY010000276.1 GCA_030587505.1 Candidatus Sigynarchaeota archaeon | reverse complement strand
CTCCCTTCATTTCCGAGAATCGGACAAGCCAATCGGGAGGGAAAGATAAACAAACAGGCTACAAAAACATCCAAGAAAAAATTTTTCGGTGTTTCTCGGGTTAGAGTGGGGTGAATGTTTCTTGTCTGTCTAATTCGTATTTTAAAACCAGGTGCTCTATGTTTACTCTGCTCAGGAGTTCTATGATAATCTCTCTGTTGAGTTTGGCTAGTTCCGTGAAGAATTCGAATATTCTTTCGAATCTTCTCTCCATGTTGATCTTGTTGGCGAGGTTCTCCAGATCAATCCTCTCAACAATCTGACGCAGTATATCCGCGTCAATCCTAGGGCGTTTTTCGACCTTCTCTGCTTCTTTTTCGAGGCTTGACCCCTGCTCCCTCCTCTTTAAGTCTAAGAGGTAAAGTTTCCCCTCAAACCTGCCCTTAACGAGGCGTAGTTTGAAGAAGAACTCAATTATACTTTTCAGGTCGCTCTCGCTCTTAACCTTGGTTCTAACTATCTTCGTGAGTTTTTCCGAGAAGCCACCGTGAATCAGGTAAAGGTAGTAGATCAGCATGGCGACCTTCTCAAAATCTTCCTCGCGAATTATTTTTTCTAGAAGCCCTTCGAAATTAATCTCGTTGAACAGTCTTTTCGCTGTTTCCTCGCAGCAGGTGTAAAAATCGAACAGGATTTGGCTGATTGTTTCCAGATTATGTTCATCGTCGATTTTCTTGGCTAGGGACACCAGGTCAACTTTCTCTACAAGCTTTCTGTTTATCTCCCGGCTCAGCCACGAAAAACGGGATATGAGGAAGCTTATTCTGTCCAAGTTTTTTTCTAAGAGTACTTTCTCCATCAACCCCTCCAAGTTTATACCCTTAGCGACCTCCTCGGCCATTCTCCTGTTTCTCCAGAGGATAGTGTCTAGCACAAAGCCTATCACACCGATGTCCCTTTCACCGTCGATGAGGGATACAAGCGACTTCGAATCACCATTCTCTAAGTACAAAAGCACCCTTTTCAGGTCGTAAAATCCGTGATCACCCTCTCCCTTTATGTTTGTGGAATATCTAGGTGAGGAGTTCGAAACTACGGGCGCAGACTCAGGTTTCTGAATGAGATTAGAACCGGAAGCAAGTCCTTTATCGTTGCACATTTCACTAGTTTCTTTCTCTTCTCTTTCCATTCCAGACTCTCCCACAATTTTCCAGCACCTTTCACTTCTGATGACCGGACACGTAAAACCCTTGAATCTTCAGCGTCTCTTAAGAGGTTACCCAAGTATGAGTTTATAAATTTGACCTCGAAGAACCTCCCAAACGCTCTATGATTGTAGGAGTTACGGCGGTTAACGGTTTTTGTGGGGGTTGGCCGCGTCCCTAGTTGCGTCAAGCCCTCCTTTTTTTGCCTCGGATTGGTGAAAACCAGAGTTTTAGGTGTCCAGCTCTCGGAAAAAGCTACAAAAAGGGTTGAAACAGGAGAAGAAGCGGAACATGAGCAGTTCCGCCGCCACCACACTCGCACCCAACCAACTAGACCAACCGCGTAACTCTTAGATAGTTGTGAGGCCGAAACCTTATTCGAGGTTGAACTATTACGAGGCACTTAGAACAGCGTCAGGGCTTTGGGTGGAGCATCGTGTTAATGTGATCTGGATGGGGTGGAGTGTATGAGGTTCTCAGGAATGCAGACAGAAATTTAACTAGTAAGCTCTTTGAAGTTTTCCCCGGTATAGATATTACTCTCCATGTCAGAGAGGAGTCTGTTGGCACCAATGTGGTCCTCGTGCCAGTGGGTGTTTACTGCAAAATTGAGTTTTCCCCTCAAGAAAATCCATCAATTCTTCAACTGTGTGCTTAGGGTCAGTGTCAATGAGGCCTCTATCAAAAAGGTACGCAGCAGTCCAGTTGACAGGTCGTTCATCAACCTCTAGGCTCATCTTAATTTGCGTAACCTCTTCAAAGCGGTTAATCTCTATCATCCAAAAACAAGGGTGGAAGATAAGATAAGTTTTGTGTCCTCAAATTATACGCAACCAAGTGAGGCCAAAATCGATAGTGAATAAAGATATTAAATCTAAACAACCGAACAATTTATACTGGAAAACGAGATGATTACGAAGTGATAGAGAGATAATAGAGAAAAAGTGGGGGAGCGCCTAGCTAAGAAACCGCCGCAATCATTTAAACCCTCGCTCTAATACCTTCTCAACAGTGAGCCCTTGGATAAATTCCTTTTACTCGACTCTTTTATTGAAATACGTCTTTATATTCAGACCTTATTAACTTCTTGTTTATCTTTCCTGCGCTGGTTATCGGTACTTTTTCAACGAAGAAAAACTTGTCAGGTATCCACCACTTCAGTATCTCTCCCGCCTCTACCCGCTTCATCAGGTGTTCTTTCAACTCTTCCTCAGTTACTTTACCTTTGTACTCCTCAGCTGGGACAACTAAGGCTATAGGTCTCTCGTCCCACTCTGGGTGGGGGGCTCCTACAACCGCCGCTTCCTTCACCTTGGGGTGAGCGCTTATTGCACTTTCGAGAGTTGTTGTTGAGATCCACTCACCACCACTCTTTATGACATCTTTTGTTCTATCTATGATAAAGATACACCTATCTTCGTCCCAAATACATAGATCGTCGGTGTGTAACCAGCCTCCGCGCCACAGTTCCTTTGACCTCTCCGGATCTTTGAAATACCCAAGCGTGCACCACGGAGACCTGTAAAGCATCTCGCCAAAAGTTTTATTATCTTTGGGCACTTCCTCCTCCATGTTCTCAAGGTTAGTCACCGTAACCTCGGCAAGCGGAGAATCGTTCCATCCAGTTCTGAGTCTAAATTCGAGTTTCTTTTCCTCCGGCCAATCAAACATATAATACTTGTATCGCGTTCCTATCATAGCTGGGCATGTTTCGGTCATCCCCATCCCGCTGGTCGGGCGTAACCCAACTTCCTCAGCTTTACGTAGTAATCCTTCAGGTAACGAAGACCCTCCAACGATGTATGTTACATCTTTAAAGTATTCTTTGTATTCTTCAAACTTTGGATGATATACTAGCTCCATGAGAAGTCTGGGAACTCCAGCCATAAAGACAGGCCGATTGGCAGGTATCCTTTCCCTCTTAACCATATCCATGGCAACTACGGGGTCGTGTCTTCCATGAAGCAACAACTTTAAACCAGTCGCTGCAGCTATATAGGGAATCCCCCATGCAAAGCTATGGAACATCGGGGTGAGTACAAATATTATAGAGAAACGAAG
>JAUQYY010000274.1 GCA_030587505.1 Candidatus Sigynarchaeota archaeon | reverse complement strand
CAGATGGATATTGATCCTCGCGGCACTCTGGTTCAGAGGCTGAATGTAAAGAGTTCCATACACTGGGTTCCTCGGCGTCACGGGCAATCCGGAGAGTTCAACTCACCTCCACCCTCCTTTTTGTGTGCTGTCTTCCCGTTTTTGTAGTTCTTTCCTCCATTTCTCTCTCCCATTTTTAGAGGAATTCAACTAATTATTTCCCTAAAGGTTTATTTGCCTGTGTTGAGGGGTATTATTGGTGTCCTCGGATGGGTTCTGGCAGGGTCTCTGCGGAGTATTGGGGGCTTTTGGAAGAGTATGTTTCGCTTGTTCAGAGGCATTTTGGTGAGAGGCTGTGGTCCGTGTGTCTTTTCGGCTCTGTCGCTAGGGGTGAGGAGGAGGCGGAGAGTGACATTGATGTTCTGGTTGTTGCCGAGGGACTTCCCCGGGATGTGGGTATGAGAGTCAGGGGTACTAACTGGATTCACCTGAAACTTAGAGAGACGGAGGCTTATCGCTCCCTGAGAGCTCTAGGGCGAAACACGCTCATTTCAGATGTTTTCCTTACACCCGAGGAGGTTAAGCAGCATCCACCTATTCTTCTTGACATAGTGGAGGACGGGGTGATTCTCCACGACAAGGGCAACTTTCTAAGAAACACCTTGGAAACATTGTCCGAAAGGCTGAGGGAGCTGGGGGCGAGGAAGGTAAAAACAAGGAGAGGGTATTACTGGATTCTTAAGCCTGACGCAAAACCCTCAGAGGTGGTTAAGATTTGAGGAACACGGAGATGGCCTCCGACTACATCTACAGGGCGCGGAGATGTCTCAGGGAGGCCGAACTAGCCCTATCCGAAGGAGACTACGCGGGGGCGGTGAGAAGGTCTCAAGAGGCGCTGGAACTGGCGTTAAAGGCGGTTCTGAGATACCTGGCGGTTGAGTATCCCCGGGAGCACGACGTCGGCATGGTTCTGAAGCAGGTTAGCGATCGCTTGCCAAGCTACGTTGGAGAGAAGCTCCAAGAGATTGTAGAAATCTCGGCGGAACTGGCGAGGGTTAGAGGACCCGCGCTCTACGGCTACGAGAGGGAGGGAATCCCGGCTAGAGAAGCGTTCAGCAGGGACTACGCAGAAAACGTTTACTATAGGGTCAAGGAAATTGTGGACCTCTGCTCCAAGTTTCTTAACTCTGGAAAAAGTGAACTATAAATGTGGGAACTGAGTATGATGTAACATGTAATGTTTTTTGAAGGGTGTGTTTTGGCGGCTCCAAGGAGCGTTTGTGGGAATTTCTTTCCGCGAGGAACTGCTCAGAAAATGAGACGGGTAAAACGTGGAAACCCAAAAAAGTAAAACACATATCCGTAACATCGCACCGAAGCAGGTAAAGAGACACGTACAATAAGCTGAACCCCTCAAAAGTGAAAAACGTGAAAAATTTAACGGTTTAGTCCCCCACATAAGAGGGGCGGGAGAGGAAGTATGATAAAGCGAAGGTTGAAAATAGTTTAGAGGTGATTCTGAAGTAGTTTTGTTTGCAGAGATGCTAACACTCGAATTCTTGAGTGAGTACCATTCCGCAGTTTTGAGTTTACTCCCAGAAAGCTTAATTTATGGTTTGGTTTCTAATTCTACTACAAGAGAGTATGAGGAGGTTAATATGTTTTGAAGAGTATACCAATCCAGGCGCCTCTGTACCAGGAGCCGCCCTACCGGTATCCTGGCGCCAGGGGAGTTTTGATCATATACGAAACGGATCCAGACAGCATCAAAAAGGTTTTGCCGGATGTTCTCGAAGTCGGGGATATGCCTCTGGCTTTTCTAGGTGTGATGGAGTATCCCGAGTGTGACCCCCTCGGACCCTACAATGAGGCCTACCTCATGGTGCAGGCCAAGTGTGGTGACGTAGCCGCATGGTTCAATCCCTTTATGTGGGTGACCACCGAAGAAGCCCTGACCGCGGGCAGGGAGATCTGGGGTTTTCCGAAGAAAATGGCGGGCATCAAACTCGTGCTGGAAGGGGAGAAGGTTACGGGTGTGGTTGAGCGTAAGGGTGTCAGATTCATAGAAGCCACCGTGGAGCCCACAGGACCCATCGACATGCCCTTTGAGGCGTCGATTATGACGCTCAAGCAGATGCTTAAGGGCGACGGCGCCGGCCTGGAGGTGAAAAGGGTTCTCCTCACAACAAATCCGCTGGAGATAACAAAGATGATGGCGGGTGAGGGAAGCATCAGATTCGAGAAATCCAAAGAGGACCCAGCCTACCTCCTAGAACCCAAGAAAATATCTGCAAGTGTTTACGTGGAATACAACATGACACTGCCCTACGGGAAAATTATCAAGACAATAATTTAACCTTTTCCTCCTCACTCACGAGACTCTGTCTATGCGGACGATGAATACATTTCCTCTTCTGTGAAGGCACGATAACTTAATTTAACTAGCACGTCCCAAAACACTTAAATGTCATCTCTTGTAGTGGGGTAATTGGTGGGACTAATGGTGGAAGAAGCTGTTGTAGATGACAAGGGTAGAATCGCTATCCCAAAGAGACTACGTGAGGACTTGGGTCTACGGAAGGGAACCAGAGTAAGATTGTCGCTAGAAGAAGGCAAAATAGTCATATTGAAGCCGGTAACGCCAGAAGAATTCATCAGTGAAATGGAAGGGTTCATCAAGGAAGGTTCACCTGTAAAAAAGGCCAACCCTCTGAAACTCAAAGAAATATGGGAAAAACAATGATCTACGTAGATGCTAATTATTGGATTTACTGGTTTGACCAACGGCTCCCAGAGCATAAACACGTCCTGAAACCCATAAGAGAAGCAATCCAAGAAGGAATTATACTCAACGTCGTTACCCTCATTGAAGTCGCTCACTACTTACGCAGTCTGAACGAGAAAGAATTTTTTGACAAACTCAACAAGATACGAGGTCTCACCTCACTAAAACTCGTCGAGTTAGACACGAAGCTACTCGGTGTAGCACTCGAAGAACTGGTGAAATATTCCAAAGTTGGAATAGGTGGCCGCGACAGCGTCGTCTTAGCCACGATGAAAACACAAGGCGTAAAAAGAATAGCTACTCATGACAAGGTCTTCACAAGAATTAAGGACATAGAAGCTATTGACACAATCCCTTAGGAAAAAAACAGTTCATTGGA
>JAUQYY010000273.1 GCA_030587505.1 Candidatus Sigynarchaeota archaeon | reverse complement strand
ATCTTGGAGAATGGTTAGAAACAGCTGGAGAAACATGAACCGAATCTATTATAATATTTTTTGAGTTCTTGTTTTTGTCACGTCGCATTCTTACTCTTGGAACATATGTTCTAATAAAAAATGGGAGAGCCTCTTTTTCAAATACCTTACACGAGGAGGAACATAAAAGATGTCCACCCTGTTCAGACTGCGGTACAAATATGGATTGGCGTCCCGGTGTGGGTTAGGGGATTTTGGGCTGGTATTTTTCGAACTGCTGAACGGTGATTCTGTTGCTTTTTATGAGGTCTCTGTAGAGGTATGCGCTGGGGCGAGGTGTTCTCTCCATGGTGTCGTAGTTGACTTCTATGAGTCCGAATCTCTTCGCGAATCCCTCAGCCCACTCGAAGTTGTCGATGAGGGACCAGTACATGTATCCTCTGACATCCAGTCCGTCTTTTATTGCGCGGTGCAGCTGGTAGAGGTGTCTCAGTATGTACCTGCACCTCTGCGTGTCGTCTAGGGTGGCTATCCCGTTCTCGGTCACGTAGACCGGCTTCTTGTACTTCTTCACGGACATCAGGCTGTGGTAGAACCCCTCGGGGTAGACCTCCCAGCCCATGTCCGTTGTTTCGGCCCCCTCCGGGGCAATGGCTAGTGTCTGTGACGCCTCTTCCGGGGCTTCGGGTAGGGGTGTTGCGAGTATCCGCGTGTACCAGTTCACTCCGATAAAGTCCCACGAGCCTTTAAGGTAGTCGAGTTCTTCGCCCTCCCCAAACGGCGGTGCGAGAATCCCTGTGTGGATTCCCTCAAGGTACCACCTGTTAATGGTGTCGTCCATCAGCTTGGCCTGCTCAACATCGGCGTCCGAATCCGGGTTGAGGGGAGCAAAGTAAGGGATTTGCTTCACGATTCCAACCTGGGGTTTGATGCTGAACCCCTTGTCCTTCACGGTTTCGTGTATCGCGTGGTAGCACTTTCCGTGAGCCATGAGGAGATGCTTGCCAACAGTGAAAAACTCGTCGAAATCGGTGTGGCACGGGGGATGCATTCCCAGGAGGTATCCCAGCACCGCGACCATCATGGGCTCGTTGATCGTGTTGTAGAAGGGTATCAGGTCGCCCATGGTTTCCACAACCACTCTGGTGTAGCGCTCAAAGAGTTCGACTGATTGAGGATTGAGCCAGCCCCCCTTCTCCTGAAGCCAGATCGGGTTGGTGAAGTGGTGAAGAGTAACCATAGGAATTATGTCTCGGTCAAGGAGAGCCTGGATAACTTTTCGGTAGTGTTCTATCTCCTTCTCGTTCCATTTACCCTCCCGTGGTTCTATGCGGCTCCACTCTATGGAGAACCTGTGAACAGTGTGGCCCAGCTCCCGGGCGAGCTCGAAGTCCGTTTCGTAGAGGTTGTAGTGGTCGCACGCCCGGCCCGAAACCGAGCCGTCGTGTATGTGTCCTCCCTCCTGCTCCCAGGCCCACCAGTGGTTGTTGGTGTTGTTTCCCTCAACCTGGTGGGCTGAAGTTGCGGCGCCCCAGAGAAAGCCCTCGGGAAACACTATCTCCTTATACTCTTTTTTTGACATGCAAGTTCTCCCCTTTTGGTGTTCTGATACATTTTCTTCGGTTGGTTCTAGGACTTATACTTTTTGGTCTTTAAAGGTTTCTGGCCGAGTGGGGAGAGATCACGGTTGGCGGCAAGAGATACGGGGCTGCGTGGTGCGAAAAATATAATTAGTAAATTTGTCTTATCTGATAAACAGGAAAGCGATTAGGAATCCTATGGTGAGATATCTCCTATTCAACCGTGTCAAGGAGTCCTGACACACATGCTTCGGGGTAAGCGGATCCTAGTTGTCGTTATAGGTATTTTTCTAATCGGTTTGGGGTTCGGCCAAGTAGGCTGCGCGGGTGGATACCCGTCGCATTTTGGCTGGGTGCATTTTTTGCCGACCGTTGGAGGCTATGCTCCTGCGGGAAAGGCTGATACACCAGTAAGCTTTAAGGAAGCGGTCACCTTCACCTATGTCCCCCTTGAGGATGATTCCTATGATTATATCATACCGTTAGGAAACGTGGGTCCCCCTGGCCACACTTTTCCCAGCGATCACATATACTTTGTACTAAAAGACGGTTCTTACCCTGTAGTGGCTCCTGCCAGCGGAGTTATAACAGAGATAGTCAATTGGACTCAGAGTGACTGGAGCTACCAAGACTACGAGTTGCACATCAAACACACTGACACCTTTGAAACCTATTTTTACCACATGTCGGGAATAGCGGATTGGATACTGAGCATAACCGGAGAAATAGAATCTGAGAGCCAGATCACGGTCAACATACCGGTTGCTGCGGGGCAGGAGGTTGGTAGGGCGGAGAAGCAGCCCGGGGGATCGGTTTGCTTGGATTGGGGAGCAATAAACTACGAGATTACACTAAACTTTATTCACCCCGAAACCTACGGTGAGGGTGTAAACGTGCACACGGTCTGCCCATTAGACTATCTCAACGAGACCCTAAAACAGCAGGCCTACGCAAAAGTATGGAGAACCGGTGACCCACCGGGTGGAAAGATAGACTACGATCTTCCGGGCAGGCTTTCGGGGAACTGGTTCATGGAGGGAAGCCCGCCAGGCGTTTGGGACTGTAGCACTCAGCTAGCTTTCGTTTACTATGTGTATAATGCTTCCCAGATGATTGTATCCGTTGGCGGAAATTTTTTGGCACCGCTCCCGATTGGTGTGTTCAACGCAACCGGACCGGACTTCGGCAGCGTATCCGCTGATAACGGCACAGTCACGTACCACTTGGTTGGAGAATATCCCGACAATATCAAGGGACAAATCTACACCCTTATTGTGCAGGTCGTAGGGGATGAGAGAATCAGAGTGGAGGCATTTGAAGGATATCAAGAGGGAAAAAGCTTCACGGATAAAGCCGTGTACTACAACAGGATCGGCCCTTACGGTCCCGGAGAGGACTATGGTGAAACATTCATTCTTGATTTAGCTATTTTAAACCAGCTCACTTCATATTCTCAGCAGAGGTCTCTCATAGTGTTTGGTGTCGCCGGCGGAGTGATAGCAGTTTTAGCAGCAGCTCTGACACTCGTGATGTTCAGGGGAAGACACTAAAAACAAAATAAAAAAGAAGAAAAAGGACCTTTATGGGGAAGTAGTTTTGAAGTTTCTGTGTGATAGACATTACTTGTCTGGTTGTAAACACTCTGTGATGAAACCATTTCGTATTGTTTTTTAAAAAGAAGCGTTTGAACGGTTCCTTTCCCATTTTGGAGTTATGGGAAGAAAGCCTGAGAATTTTTCATCTCCTCCGATGGCCGAAAATGTTGTCCTTGTCATTCTGAGAAATTTAAATACCTATTCTGGTTACTATTCTGTGGGTGGTTTGTGTGTCCCAAGATCTGCTTAAGATTATTATGGAAGTTACCATGCGAGAGGACATTGATGAAGCATTAACCCTGATGCTCGGGGAGTATATTTCGCGGAGGATTTCTGAGTGTAGGGAGGAAATCAGGAGATTCGAGAAGAAGTACGGGATGCGTTTCGAAGAATTTGAAGAGAAACTAGGAGTTGATTTTGACCTATCCCACGAGCACGAAATGGATTACGCCATGTGGGGTGCATTATTAGACGAGCTTGAAGAGTTGGAAAAACGACTAAGGCAGCTAAAATGGAAACCCAAGAATTCGTAGGGAGTATACCGGAAACCGCGCATAGGTTTCCATGGATAAGACGCACAGAGGTAACTCGCACAATTGCCTGGGCGCGTATCAGGCTGGCTTAACAATTCCTTTGTTGATGTCTTTTACCGCAGAAAGACCCAAAACATATCCTACGCATACATCGAAGGAAAGGAAAGACTCTTTGGAGCGAACAATATGAAAATAGGGTGGTATGTCCATCCCTTCGGAGAAACCAAAAAGCATCTGCAAATAAATTATATGTCCTTTGGGGAATTCCTAAAAACGCTCGAAAAGGAACTCAGAAAGAGAGGCAGAATATGAGCTTCAATAAATCAAAAACAAAATGCAGAGATTATTAGTGCTTCACTCAACGGACAACTAATGAAAGGGAGAGGAAATCCGGAGTTCCTTTGTTGAATTGTTCTTCGCAGGTACTAGCGTCTTTGAAAGTGGTTCATTCAAGAAGTAGGGTCTGGACATAAAAAAGAAGGAAAAGGACGTTTGTGCGGAAGGTGGTTTTGAAGTTTTTGGGTCGGAGGTATACTTGTCTGGGTTTTGTTTGTACTATTTGCCCCTGTATTGTTCTCTTAGAACTTTTTTGTTTATTTTTCCGGTGCTTGTTTTGGGTGTTTCGTCTAGGAAGATGATTTTGTCGGGGATCCACCATTTGGGCATTGCGCCTGTTTCTACGTGTTCTTTTATTAGGTGGTTCTTTATGTCGTCCTCTGTGACTTTGCCCTTGTACTCGGGTTTTGGGACGATTAGGGCTATGGGTCTTTCGCTCCACTTGGGGTCGGGTACTCCGATGGCTGCGACCTCGGCGACCGCTGGGTGTGTGGATATGAATCCTTCGAGTCTTGAGGAGGGTATCCACTCTCCGCCGCTTTTTATCGCGTCCTTCGTCCTGTCGACGAACATCACGGCTCCGTACTCGTCTATCACCACGAAGTCGTCCACGTCGAATGCGCCGTACCTCCATGCGTACTTGGTTTTTTCGGGGTCCTTGTAGTATTCTCTCGTTGGTGAGGGGGCCTCGAACAGTAGTCTGCCGGGTGTCTTGCCGTCCATGGGTAGCTCGTTTCCTTCGTCGTCGACGATTTTTACGAAGGTTAGGGGGATGGCTACTCCGAGGGAGTTGTTTAGCACGAAGTGGTCTCTGAGCTTTTCGTGGTCTGTTCCCATCCTCATCCACATTCGGGGAATGAACGTCGCCCTTGTTATGGCGGTTAGCGTCTCCGAGGGCCCGTAACCCGTAAAAACCCCTATGCCCATTTTCTTGGCGTCCTCGTAGACCGAGATGGGTAGAGCCTCCCCACCGTACCCGAACATGAAGCCTTTGTAGTCGGTGATGCCCATTTTTTTGGCCTCCTGGAGTATGGCGTAGAGCATCGTCGGAACTCCTCCGGACATCACGCTTCCACCGACTTCCCCGGCGACGGGTATGTACTCTTTGATTAAGCGGGCTATGTGTGCCCATTCGTACCTACCGGGAAAGACCAGCTTGTTGCCTCCAAGTACACAGTAGTAGGGTTGCATCCATCCGAATATGTGGAAGTAGGGTACGAGTATTAATACTATGTCTCTGTTGGATGCTCTGAAGGGGTACTCCATGGAGGCAATCAGTATCTGCATTGACGCCAATAGTATCTGCCTATGTGTGTGGTACACGCCCTTTGGCAGCCCCGTTGTCCCGGAGGTGAAGAAGAGGCTGGCGACAACGTACTCGTTGAGGTCAGGCCAGTCATAGGTTGGCTCCGCCCCCTTAAGGAGTTCCTCATACTCGTAGACATCTACGCCCTCGGGCGGCTTCGTTTCGGGTAGCTCCCCCTTCCCGGTGCAGGTGATCTGGTCGCTCATCACGACAACTTTCTTTATTGTTTTGACGTTCTCAAGGATCGCGTTCAGGTACGGGACGAAATCGGTGTGAATGAAGAGGACTTCGGGCTCGGAGAGATTCATCGTGTATATTATTTCCTGGGGAGCGAGCCTGATGTTAACCGTGTACAGCACAGCGCCATACATCGGAACAGCATACATCAACTCCTGAAACCTGATCGTGTTCCAGTCCATAACTGCGACCCTAGTGCCCATCTCCCAGGGCTTCTCGGCACGCTTAACGCCGAATTTCTCTAGAACCGAACCGAGCCTGTTTACCCGTTCAGCGAACTCCGAGTACGTGAACTCTTTCCTCGGAAGATTGGGAGGCGCATAAATCATTTTTTGCTCCGGAGCAGCATAGAGACCGTACCTTAATATTTTACCTATTGTGAGCTGATAGTCCTTAAACCCATTCTCAACCATTAAACAACATCCCCGTTTTTCGGTGCAATAGAACGATTTTTAAGTATGCTTAAAAATTTAACCTCACTAAAAGAGCCCTATCAGTCCGTAGCGGAGAGTTATGCTAAGCGAGGAACGCAGAACCAAGGGAGCGTCAGGGTCTGAGGCCTGCTATTTGGGGTTTGTTCTGAATGAAGGGATTTTCCAGTAGGCACTGTGCACGTACTTCTTGTAGTTTTCGCGTTTGAGGAAGTGGATTATGATTTCTGTGAGAAGGTTGACCGTTGACGCGATTATTTTTTCTCCGAGTTGCTTTGAGGCCTCGGCGGGATAGCCGAAGTATCCTATTCCTTTTCCGTGCTTGTCTACCACTTTCCTGTTCTTGAGTTTGATAATTTTCACCTCGATGGGTTCGTAGGTTTTGTAGTCTTTCTTCACTAGGTTTTCGTCTATGTTGAGCATCATGGATGTTTCGATGTAGCCGGCGTGGTAGTCCTTTGGAAACCTTTCAACCATTTGACCTAGCTCTTCGGGCAGCTCTTCAACCCTCTCCTCGAATAGAAGCGAGAGGAAGTACCCCATGGGTGTGAAAGCTATGTCTCCGTGTTGCTGGTTGAGTTCCTCGCACGCTTCCTCTATGGCGACGGTGAAGGTGGGTGCCCCGTGGCACGCGATTACTACTATGTGGCGGAATCCGTGAACCGCGAGGGACTCGCCCAGGTCGTACACTATGCTCTTAACGGTTTTCGCCCTGAACTCGATGGTCCCCGGTTTGTCCAGCGTGCCCGTGCCTACAGGTATCGCGGGGTGAATTAGAACGTTGTAGTCTTTCAGCTCGTCTTTTATTTTTTCACCGATCTTTCGTGCCAGAAACCTGCACTCCAAGAAGTCTGTGCCGATGGTTAGATGGGGGCCGTGCTGCTCCAGGGGGGCGATGGGCACGAGAATCACTGTTTTCTCTCTGTCCAGCGAGTCCAGCTCTTTCCAAGTTAGATTCTCAAGAGGAAAAGTCTGGGGAGGCATAAAATCCGAATTGTTACGGGTTTACTTATTTGTTACTGTTCGAGATTAAAAAGAATGATTAGAAGAAATAAAATTGAAAGGGAAGGAGGTTACAGTTCTTTTCTGGTTTTTTCCAGAAGTTCTTTAACGTTTTCCTCGTTGAACCCACCGTAGGCAAACAGTCTCAGTATTTCTCTTTCAAGTTCTAGGCTTGAGGATATTTTCGACGATAGGGCCTTGTTGATGTTCATTTTTCCAAGGTACAGCAGCAGCGGGTTTGTTCTCATGAGTTTCTTTGCGAACTCTGTGACCACCTCGTCCAGCTTTTCTTTGGGAACAACTTCCAAGACGAATCCTATCTCCTTGGCGTACTTGGCGTCGAATCTCTCTCCGAGTAGTATCGTTTTCTTTGCCACCTGGGGCCCCAAGATTCGGGGCATGATGGTCATACCCGAGGCGATTGGAAGCAGCCCCACCTCGGCTTCTATGGGGCCCATGATTGTGTCCTCGGTGCAGAACCGGAAGTCACAGGAAGCGGCGAACTCGTAGCCGCCTCCGAGGGCGTAGCCGTGCATCGCGGCGATGACCGGGGGTCTCAGTGTTTTGAGGAGAAAATTGATCTGCTGAACCTTGTGTATGGTTTCGTAAACAAAATCGGGGCCCAAGTCAGCCAGGTTCTTCGTGAAGGTTTTGATGTCCGCTCCTGCGCAGAAGGCTCTTCCCGCCCCTTTGAGAATGGCCACTTTTACGTCCCAGTCCTGGTCGACTTCGACCAGGGTGTCGTAGAACTGGTCGGCTAACTCGCGGTTTATCGCGTTTAGCGCTTCGGGTCTGTTTAGGGTTATCGTAGCTATCCCGTCTTTCTTCTCCCAGAGTACAACCCTATCCATACACATTCAACTCCTATTAGTATTCTTCGGGTTTCAGTCCCAAGGCGTCGACTATCCGATTTATCATGTTGAAGTATCCCATAAGTGTTGCTATCTCGAGTATTTCCTCGTCCCGGAACCCCACCTTCCTCAGGCGCTCAATGTCCTCGTCGGTGACAAAGGTTGGCTGCTCAGTCGCCTTCCTCGCAAAGTTTACGGCCATGATTGTTTTCTTGTCCAGGTCACACTCGGCGAAGTTCTCAATTATATTGTCGATTTCTTCATCGGTTTTGCCCAGCTGTCTGAGGGCGTAAACGTACGACTCATAACAGTAGTCGCAACTATTGACCACAGAAACGGTGAGCGCGATGTAATTTCTCAGTTCTGGGGACAACAGTGAACCAGAGCCCATGAGGGAGTAGTGGATTCCAACCATCTTCTCGAGGAGGTCGGGCCTAACACTGAAGATTTTAAGAATTCCAGGGACACGAGGCTCCTTTGAAAGAATCGCATCGTACACCTTCTTAATCTTGCCCTTAGCTTCCTCCTCATCTACCATTTTTATTCGAGCCATAGCGCGTGCCTCCACTATAATTTCCATATTTCTAATAGACTTTCTATTTATCATAAGGTGTTAGGTTTCAAAAAGATTTGATTTTCCATGGGTGTGGCTCAAACCTGCGACCTGTTTCTCGACGCTTCGAAACCTAAACGTCCTTCTTAACCCAGCACAGGAATGGTTCTCTAGATGAGCTTTAGGCCGATTGAGGCTTCAAATAGACTGAAAAGGTTGGAGTCTTTTAAATCTATTCTTCGGGAAAACGAAAAAATACGGGGTGTATCCCGGAATGTGGCGATGCCAAATAATCTGGTTATGCCTTGGAAAGGGGCGTTTAGATGGTTTCTTTTCCGATTCGGAGACCTATAAGAGAGAAGAAATCAAATATT
>JAUQYY010000268.1 GCA_030587505.1 Candidatus Sigynarchaeota archaeon | reverse complement strand
CATAATAAGTAATCTGTTAGAAAAACAAAATGTTAATATTAATAAAAAAGATATAAGAATAATAACTATTAAAATTTTAATTTATCATAATTACATATCTATTCAAAAACAAATTAATTTAAGCAGGGAGGCCACTAGAAAATTACATCAAATACTTGGTGGATTTCCCGGATATAAAGAGCTAATGTATGCGAATTATGTGGGTGTAGACAGGTCAGTCTTGAAAATTCCTCTAAAATTGAGTCAGAATGAAGTTGATATTCTCAAAAAAATTGGTAAGAGAATAACAGACAACGGTAAAGAGTACTATTCCGTGTCTGTTGAAAAACTACCAGAAGAGCTAAAAAAGTACGCAGATCCTCCCATTGAGGTTCTTAAGATGCAGAAAGAATACTCAAAGAAAGAGATCGAAATTTTGATAGAAGGTAAACCCGTAAAAGTAAGAGGTATGCCCTCAAGAATAAGTGGGAAAATAGTTCCAGGTCCAGACGGGAATCTAGCCTTATGGCGCCTAATCCCCGGACTAGTTAGTGACATAAAGAGAAAATGGGAGGATATTAAAAAATCTTTAACGAAGGGAAAAACAAAGGAAAGAACAGGAGAATGAGGGTATGGATTTAGAACGAGCCAGAGAAGTCGTTAGAGATCTGTATATGAAACACTCGTTAGAAGGCGAGGGGGGAGAATGGATATTCTATAGGAAAGAAAAAATAGTTGATCTTTTTAAAGAAAACGGAATCACAGAAAAAGAAGCAAAGAAATTACTGGATGAACATGAAGACGAAATTATGCTTCCTTATTTCAAAAAAGGAGTTCTTCTAGAGCCAACTGATGGTGTAGATCACATTCGAATACATACATACGATATGATGGACGAGTGTGACTTGGCAGAATATTACCTCACCGTACTAGACAAGCAGTTGAGCGATAGGTACAACGAAGACCCTAAAAAGTTCATTATGGAGGGTATGTTCGATGAAACAAATGAAACCGAAAGACTCATACGCAAAATATACGCCGATGAGCGACACTGGTTTGTCACAAAACACAAACTAATTTACCAACTGATGAACAGAGGAAACAATACACGCGAAAAGGCAGAAAAAGTAATCAGGGAACACCAAGAACGCAGAGTACTAAGCTACAGAACCAAATACATTAATGTCAAACAATACAGACTAAAGAAAAGAAACCCACATTCCCCGTTGTGGGATGTGTTCAAAAGCATCGCCAATCTAAAAGACGAAACCCAAATATGGGTTGATGAAGACCTTCTCCTATGCGCACTAACCGAGGTGAAACCCGAAACAGACGCAAGGACACTCATCGAAGAAAACCTAGAAAACCTCGAAACAAGAACCACCCACGACATGCGAGAAGGATACGAAATCAATACCTTGGAAAACCTGCTGCTAGACTGGGCAGATGAATGCACAAATGAGCAAAGAATTATGGGGAGCGCAGGGCAGGAAGAAGGCTCTAGATACGTAATATTGCACATCGAATTCAAAGATATAAGAGAAATTTTCAAAGAAGCCTACACACAAGGAAGAAAAACCCTCACACACAAAGAAATCACAGACAAAATAGCCGAAAAATTCGGACTAAGTCATAAAGAGTCAGAGGAAGTCTTCTGGGCAGCACTCAGCACTTTTAAAATAAGGCCTGCATGGGAAAAAAACAAAGGTAAAAAATGGGAAGAAAAAGAGTACTGGTGGGGAGGAACATGCGACTACCACCCACCAAGACCAACAGACTAAAAATCCTGACAACAACCCGAACAAAAATCATCAAAAATACCTCCATAAGCCATTGCAACGGTTCAGGCAACCAATAACCCACAAACCTTAGATTTTTCACATTACTAGGAAACTAACCCAAAAAAAGAAAAATGAAAAAAAGGAAAGGTCTCAGGTACCTTCGGTCCATCCCGAAAGATACGCCTCTTGCTCCGGGGTTAGAACGTCCAGTTTGATTCCCATAGCTTCGCACTTCAACCGGGCAACGGTCTCGTCAATCTCATTAGGGATGTCCAGGACCACACTACCCATCTTGGACAGCTCCTCCTTGTTCTTTGCAATCCACTCCACAGCCAACGCCTGATCGCTGAAGGACATGTCCATGACTTCCGAAGGTGAGCCCATCAGAGGGTGTTTCCTCTGGTGTGTGGCCCTCAGCGCACGCCAAGTTCACCAGCCGCCCCTCAGCAAGCAGGTAGATCTTCCTCCCGTCCTTCAGCGTGTACTCATCAACCAGAGGCCTTATCTCCCGTTTACTAACACTAAGCTCCTCAAGGTCCGAAATACTTATCTCCACGTTAAAATGCCCAGTATTCGCCAGCACAGCGTGATCCCTCATCCTCTCCATGTGCTCCCTCCGGATAACGCCCTTGTTTCCTGTTGCCGTGACGAATATGTCTCCGATCTCGGCGGCTTCTATCATTGGCATTACTTCCATGCCTTCGAGGGCTGCGGTTAATGCTCTGTGTGGGTTTACTTCTGTTATGATGACTCTCCTGGCGCCTAATCCCTTGGCTCGCAGGGCGACTCCCCTTCCGCAGTGTCCGTATCCTGCTACCACGAAAACTTTTCCAGCTATGAGGTCTGCTGTGGCTCTGAGTATGCCGTCTATTGTTGATTGTCCTGTTCCCCAGAGGTTGTCAAATTTGGGCACAAACACTGGGTGTTTATGTTTCCCATTTTGTGGGGGTGTCATTCGTGGCTAGAATAGGATATTCCAGGACGCCGTCTTTGGCCATGGCTCGTAACCTAATGACGCCGGTGGTTGTCTCTTCGGCCCCGGCCCAAACGTTGTCAGCCCAGTCTGTTTTGTCTCCTAGAATTTTTTTGACTATTTTTATTTCCTCTCCTGGTTCTCCTCTTTTCAGTTTAATGAGGGTTGACACTAGGTCGGCGCCA
>JAUQYY010000248.1 GCA_030587505.1 Candidatus Sigynarchaeota archaeon | reverse complement strand
GCTCATTCGCCCACGACGACCCGGAGTGCGGGGAATGGTGCGAGAAGACAATAAGAGAGGCAGGCACCGCTAGGGATGTTCACGTGCTAACCAACCTCAGCGACGTTGAGGTTAACGCCCTTCAGAGATCATTCACGCTCGCCTTCCAGCTCTCGATTAGGGAGGGGTTTGGCCTCGCGGTAACAGAAGCCCTGTGGAAGGGTGTCCCCGTCGTCGGAACTAGGGTTGGAGGAATACCCCTACAGGTGATTGACGGAGTCACAGGGTTCCTGGTTGACAGTGTTCACGAAGCCGCCGAGAAAGCATACCTCCTCCTAACGAGAAGGGGACTGGCGAAAAGACTTGGGCGAAACGGCACGGAGCACGTCAGAAAAAACTTCCTCCTCACAAAAGACCTCAAGGACCACCTCATATTACACCTAGAACTAGTCGGAGGATAAAAGGGAAAAAAGAACTGAGCATTAAAGATTTGGGTCGACACCCTCTATGTACAAAAAAGAGGGAAAGTGTGAGTTTTCTGGTGAACCTCGCAGGGATTCCTCTCTTTTTTATTTCGCGCTGGTGTGCTGCTGTGTGGTTACCATACTACCGTTGAGGTGTCTCCGGTTGGTTGCCCCAGTTCTATTGCCTTTAGGAGCCGACGCATGATTTTGCCGCTTCTCGTTTTCGGCAGGGATTTCTTCACCTCTATCTCTCTGGGGTAGGCGTGGCCTGCGAGTCTTTTCTTGACAAAGTTCTTTATGTCCTCTAGGAGTTCTTCCGACTCTTCGTAGTCGCTGTGTAGAACTATGAATGCCTTGATTATCTGGCCTCTGATTGGGTCTGGTTTTCCTATGACTCCAGCCTCGGCGACGGCGGGGTGTTCCACGAGGGCGTTCTCAACCTCGAAGGGACCTACTCTCTCGCCAGCAGTCTTTATCACGTCGTCCGCCCTGCTAACAAACCAGAAGTAGCCGTCCTCGTCCCTCCTTGCTATGTCTCCCGAGATGTACCAGCCCTTCTTGAAGTAGCTCTCGTACTTCTTGGGTCTCTTGTAGATTTCCTTCATCATGGAGGGCCAGCCCGGTCTTATTGCCAGGTTTCCTTCCACACCGTCGGGGAGCTCGTTTCCCTCATCGTCAACTATTCCAGCCACTATTCCGGGGAAGGGCTTTCCCATTGACCCCGGCTTTATGGGCATTCCGGGATAGTTTGCTATGAGTATGCTTCCGGTTTCCGTCTGCCACCAGGTGTCGTGGAAGGGTCTCCCCGGGGCCTCGAGTCCCCAGATTACCCCGGCCGGGTTCAGTGGTTCGCCAACGCTCAGAACGTGCCTAAGGCTTGAGAGGTCATACTGCTTCGGCAGGTCGTCTCCCTGGCTCATGAGCATTCTCACGGCGGTGGGTGCCGTGTACCAGACTGTTACCATGTGCTTCTGGATGAGCTCGTACCACTTCTTGGGGTTGAACCTTCCACCGTAGACCAGCTCGGTTATACCGTTCGCCCACGGGCCCGCTATGCCGTAGGATATTCCTGTCACCCATCCCGGGTCGGCGGTGCACCAGTAAGTGTCCTCCTCTTTGAGGTCCAGGACATAGCGCGCGGTTATCATCTGCTGAAGCACGGCTTTCTGCCTGTGAATCACGCCCTTGGGCTTGCCCGTGGTTCCAGAAGTGTACAGCATGAAGTATGAATCGTTAAGGTCAAGGTGGGCGGGTTCGAAGGAGTCGGAGACCTCTCCCATTTCCTCCCAGAAGTTTACTTCGTCTTCTCTCAGCTCTTTTTCTCCGACGATTATTATCCTCTGAAGGTTGGGAAGCTCATCTCTTACCTCATAAACCCTTTCGGCGAGTTCGGAGTTTGTAATAAGAATTTTTGCCTCGGAGTCCTCGAGCCTGTCCTTAATGGCTGAGGGACCGAACGCGGCGAAGAGGGTGCCGGCGACGGCCCCGGTTTTCACTATTCCTAGGAAGCTGATGTACACCTCGGGTACACGCGGAAGAAAAATGAACACCCTGTCTCCCTTCGAGACTCCGAGTTTTACCAGCACGTTTGCGAAGCGGCTTGATAGCTTGGATAATTCTTCGAACGTGTACTTTTTGGTCTCTCCGGTTTCGCTCTCCCAGATGAGCGCCGTTTTGCTTCTCGTGGGTGTTTTCGTGTGCTTGTCGATGATGTTGTAGGCGGCGTTGATTTTTCCGTCCTCGAAGAATTCGAGTTCTTTTAACTCTTCGTCCCAGCTGAACGTCCTGTAGGTTTCTTCGTAGTCCGGCATGTTGGGGGTTACGGTCCAGGGCCTCTCAATTTTCTCTATTTCCACGACTCTTCCGGTTTCGTCGGCTCGTTCTATGTACTCGGGGCAGGTTTCCCCCAGTGTTCTGACATCGTCTATGGCGCACTCCAAGCAGCACCTTTCACAAATTGTTGTACTATTAACTCTGCAGTATCTGGTTCCTATGTTCGACCCACAATAACTACAAACACCTTCGGTTTCCATGTTTTATTCCTTCTTTCAGTATGGTTTAGTACGGGTTTTTTCCTTAAATAAACATGAGTCCCTGATTTGCTCATTCTTCC
>JAUQYY010000242.1 GCA_030587505.1 Candidatus Sigynarchaeota archaeon | reverse complement strand
TACTCAAGAAACTATTTAAGAGAGCAATTCTTAAACACATATTTTAAAAACATGAAAAACCCCTAAGAATAATAGTTGGAGGTAAAAGAGTTGGGAGAACAATGCATCCTAACACATGATGTAGGAACATCCGGAGACAAGGCGACGCTTGTAAGCACTACGGGTAAAATCCTCGGTGTTGCTGAGAAAAACTATGACGTTGACTATCCACAACCGGGTTGGGCTGAGCAGGACCCCCAACAGTACTGGGACGCCGTTGTGGAGACAACAAGAACCCTTCTGAAACAGACGAAAATCGACCCTAAAGATGTGATAGGTATAAGCCTGGACGCCCAGATGATGGGAGCCATACCAGTGGACAAGGATGGAAACGCGCTTCGGCCCGCGATGATATGGCTCGACTCGAGAGCTGAGAAACAGTCAGATGAGTTCGAAGCGAAATTCGACCCCATAAGCCAGCTCATAGACATGGGAAACCTACCCATGACCACCGCGAAGGATGTAATACCCAAAATCTGGTGGGTCCGAGACAACGAGCCTCACATCTTCGAGAAAGCCTACAAGTGGTGTGATGTCAAAGACTACGTGATACGCAAACTCGTAGGCGAATTCTACACAGACTGGAGCACCGCACTCCTCTTCGGACTCTTCCATATCCAAAACCATGTCTGGGTCGACGAACTAATCGAAGGCGTAGGCCTCTCCAGAGACAAGCTCTGCGAAGTCAAGAAAACAACAGACATCGTGGGTAACCTAACGCCCGAAGCCGCGAAAGCACTTGGCCTAACCACGGACACTCCCGTCATTTGCGGTGCGGGTGACGCCCCAGCAACCCATGTGGGTTCCGGTGCAATCCGAACTAATGAGGGACACCTGTACCTTGGCTCATCCGGGTGGGTCTCAGTAACTGTGGACAACTTTACAGCCGACCCCGACACCGGCATCGCAGCCATATACTCTGGAGTCCCAGGCAAGTTCATGCTCATCGGTGAAATGGAAAGTGTTGCTGCGCCGCTCAAATGGTTCAGAGACAACCTGGGAGGGGTGGAGTGCCTGATGGCCATGGAGCGCAACGTTGATCCTTACGATGTGATAAACGAGGAGGCGTCTTCGGTGGGACCCGGCGCGAAGAAGCTGATTTTTCTCCCATGGATGCTCGGAGAGAGAGCGCCTATACAGGACACTACTGTGAGAGGCGGCTTCATTAACCTAAGCTTCCATCACGGCAGAGCTGAGATAGCTAGGGCCATACTAGAGGGAGTGGCGTACCATCTGAGATGGATAACCAAAAACATTCAAGCTATACTGGACCGGGGAGTCCTGGATCCGAATCAGCCCAAGCCCGAAATCAAGTCCCTGAACGCGTGTGGCGGTGGTGCCCTTAGCTCCCTCTGGATGCAGATATTCGCCAATGTATTCGGCAAGAGAATACGGCCAATCAAGGAGCCCCGCTCAGTAGCAGCACTGGGAATAGCCATAATCGCCATGGTTGGACTGGAAATATACCCTGATTTCGAGACCGCCGTGGACAAAATAATCAAAATCGAAAGAGACTACTATCCAAACGAGAACCTGAAACCCATATATGACGAAATGTACAACGTTTTCGAAGGAATCTACCCCAAACTAAAAGATGTGTACCAAACCCTAAACAAGGGCGAAGCACACTAAAAACCAAATCGGACTCCTTCCCCATCTCTCTTTCTTTTTAAGTGCTTGTTACGAAAAATTTAGGATCACCTTTTCTCTAGGATCCGAAACGTGACTGTTACTGCGAGGCAGCGTCTTTGTGGCTCGACAAATGAGCTGGAATGACTATCCTCCTGAAAAACTTTCTCCCCTCTCGGTTTATGGAAGAAGTTTACACCCCTTCTGTTTAGCTGAGATACCACACTTTGGTCGAGGATACTCTTTGTTACAAGGGTGTTCTACCGCGTTAGCTTCCCTTTTTTATTATTAAGACACACGGGTCAACGTGTTGGCGAGTATCCTTGTGTGTTAGGGCAGGGTGTTGAGTTATACTTATATATCTATGATATCATTGTATATCAGGTGATTTCTGTGGATGTTCTGGTCAGGGGGATAGATGATGAAGTCTACACCAAGTTGAAGGCGCGAGCGTCGGAGCTTGGCCTAAAGATCGGGGAGGCGCTAACAGAAGCTATCAAGGCTTGGCTTAAAAATTCCCCTGAAACGGATGAGCGGGAAAGGGAACGAGCCTTAAACATCGCAACCTACAGGAGGATGAAGAGGTTCCTTGAAAAAAACCACAAAGGCAAATGGGTTCTCATAGCCCGTGGGGAGGTAGTGAGATTGGCTGACTCCCTATCCAAAATTGTTGAAACCAGCAAGAGTGAGGGACTTTCTGGGAGACCCTGTTTGGTCTTCAAGATAGGCGAAACGACGGTGAAAAGAACCCTAGGACTCAGCACAGGGAGGAAAACTCGGTGACGGAAAAAACCTGGAATTACGCGACTCCAACCGTCTCAGAAGTTCCAGCACCCTACATCAAAATTGCAGTCTACAATCTTGAAAGAAGCTCAAGATATCCCAGTAAGGGCACCCTCAACGCGATGGTTGACACTGGATTCGACGGCTACCTAATCATACCCACAAACGTCTTTCACGAGCTGAAACTTGACAGCTTCGAGATTCCACCAGACCTAATCGAAACCACCGAAACATTCTCAGGCGAAAGACTCAGACTATGCACCGCCTTAGGAATAGTGGAAATCCCGGGAATAATAGAAAAACAGGTCGAAGTAGACGCTCACGAAAGATGCCACGAACCACTCGTGGGCCGACGACTCCTCGAAAACCTAGTAACAATCCTAGACGGACCAAAAAGAAAAATAACAATATCCACGAAGTAGGCACCACTAGGAAATCCGAAAATCGAAACAGTCACACTCTCTCCATTGCGCTCTGCGAGGCACCATAGGGGCGTGTCCTATACGGCAGGACAGTTTAACGGCGTTAAAACACGCTGTTCGAGGTTCCGATACACTGTTCCCGCAGCTTTGTGGTTGTGTGTTTCTATTCCTTGATTTCTACCAAGAAGTCGCAGCTCTCATCGCCTCTCGGTATGGATTTCAGCTGCTTCACCTGCATCTTAGGGTTGAGCGCCTTGGCGAAGGAGAGCCATATCGCTTCCTCAATCTCGTCGCAGGGAACACGGTCCGTCCTACCCGCCTTCTTGAGGTTCTCGTACCAGCGGCAGTTCGCGCAGCGCAGCACCGCTCTGTTATCACCCATTTCAACCACTTCGAAGTCTGACCCTTCGATTTCACTCGCGAACTTGATCACCTTCACAATCGAGAGCAGGTCGTCTCCCTCGATTCCGGTCACACGCTTTATTCTTTTACAGAGAATCTGAACCCAGCTGCTCCAGACCTCAAGGTCCATTTTGAGAGCCTCATCATAACCGTGGGCCTTCTCAACGCTCATGAACCACAATCCGTCAATGGCGACGTACGCTCCCTGAAGCAGCTTAATAGTAGTATCCTTATCCAACTTACAATCCTCTAACATTCCACTCAACCCTTCAACCATTAGTTCACCACACACTCCTCCAATTAAAAAACTCGGTATTTATTCTTTCCCATCCAACGAAAAGAAATATTCCAAAACTATTGAAATAGAAAGAAACACGTAACGGAAAGGGAAAACACTTCAAGAATCGTAATCCATTCACGGAATCAAAAAAAGAAGATAAAGAGGAAACGAAGCCAAACCCCCATTTACAAGATCTTACTTGACTCCCAGGTGCCCAAAGCGCGGCCAAGCTCCTTATGATCCTCTGCGTACTTCTCCAGAGGAATCCCCTGCATCACAGCGTCAATAGCCTGGCGGAAAGCAGTCGCACCAGCGCGAGGGCCATCAGGGTGAGCGTGCATAGCACCGCCCACACCTACAACAAAGTCAAAACCAATATCCGCCGCAATCTGAGGAACATTCTGAACAATAATCCCGCCGGCAGGCATAGGAGTCGTTGGCTTCAAATGGTAGAACGGAAACGTCAACTCACGCCAAACCTGCATATAGGTCTCCTTAATCATAGGCGCCTTCCCATAGGGAGCAGGGTTTGGGCTATAACAGCGTTATGCTGCTACATATACCTCGATGTCTGCTCCCGCCAGTCTGCAGAACTTTCCTAGTATGAGTCTGGCGTCGACTCCGTAGTATTCTGGTGCGTAGTGGACTGCTGCGTAGTCTGTGTGTGCCAGTATTGGAACGTTGATGCTGGGGTCTTCTGCTAGTTCTCGGAAGGTTTCGTATCCTACTGTTATGATGTTGACCATGAGTGCGTTGGCTCCTAGATCTATTGCTTTGTCCGCGATTTCCAGTACCTTTTTGGGTCGGTCTGTTATGTTTACTGTGTAGAGTGTTGGTTCTCCTTTTTCTTCGCTTGCTTTGTCGAGTGCTTCTAGGAATTTTACTAGTCGGTCTTCTACTCTGTTTAGTGGCATGTCTGCTAGTAGTTCGTCGTCTTTGACGAAGTCTACTCCTCCCGCTGCGACTTCGTATGCGAGTTCTGCTCCTATTTCGGGGGGTGAGTAGACGCAGGGTTTAATCATGTTGTTGAGTATGGGTCTTTTCGGGATTTTGAGTATTTTTCTTAGTCCTTGTATTCCGAATTTTGGTCCTTTGAATCCTTGTACCCATTTTTTGGGGAATTTGAGGTCGAGTAGTTTTATTTTTCCGCCTGCTGATATGTTTCCGACTACTGTGCTTAGGAGTAGGGGTAGGTTTGGTTCGCCGAGGTTTATTATGGGGAATGCGATTTGTAGTATCCAGTGTCTTTCGTCTGTTTTTGGTACCTGCCACTGGTAGGGTGGGATTTCGAACGCTGCTACTACTCGGGCTGCGTGTTTCTTTCTTACTTCTGGTGTTTCTTTGGGTACAGGTGTCCATGTTCCGGTGCTTTGTTCTAGTGCTGCTACTTGGCCTAGTGTGTATCCGTCTAGGAATGACGGCATGACCGCGTAGTAGGTTGCTATTATGTATTCTTCGGGGTCTACGCCTTCGGGGAGTGCTTCGGGTGTTGTTAGTAATTCGTAATCTTCTTCGCCCATTCTTTTTTCCTCCAGTGTTCCAATTTAATTCGTGGTTACGGAGTCTTTTAAAGTTTCTTTAATGGTGTGGTGTTTCTGTATTGGGGGTTTGTTTTTATGGTTTGTTGTTCGTGTTCTCAGGTTTTGGGGTATGATTTTTTAGGGTGTTGGGGTACTATTATTAACGACGGTTTCTATGTTTGTTGTTTTGGTAATGGTTGGCTTTGCAGGTGGTGTTGTTTTGGTGGTTGAAGGTGTGACGAGAGATATTGTGAGGGAGATGGTTGACGTAATGGCTGTTGTGTTTAACAATCGGGAGCCCGAGTTTAAGGAGCGGATAAGGTCCATTACGGGTGGTGAGCGTAAGGTTTACCGGTTTGAGGTTAGGGATGTGGACTTGGTGTTTGATGTGGAACTTACTCCTGAGGGGGAGGCTGTGGTTCACTGGGATGATTTGGTTAATAAGCCGGATTTGATGGTTTCTTCGGATACGCTGGTGTTTGATGGTGTGATGACTCAGAGGGTTTCTCCGCTGAAGGTTATGTTACTGCGTAAGGCTAAGGTGAAGGGCTCCCTTACGGAGTTGGCCAAGTTTAGACCAGTGATTCCTGCGATGAGTAGTGCGTATAAGAAGGCGAGGGTTCACATCGCCGAGAAGTACGGTCTTCAAGAAGCACTTAGGAAGATGAATGAAGCGAAAATCTAGGTTGTTCTCTTCGCCGCCGTTTGGCTGGGTGATAAACCCTCTTCCGAGTGTGTTTCATCTTTTTGTGGTGTTGTTTTTTGGTAGTGTTTTGGCTTCTTCATGGATGTTTGGCGTTGGACTTTTCAAAAGTTTAAAAAGGGATGGCGCCTTACTAGTGAACTGGTTCGCTTGTGTTTTGTCACAGCTTGTAGCTGGGTTGCTGTTATGCGGTCATTTTTTCTGGGCTTGTACAAGGTTTTGTATCGTTACCCCTGTAAGTATCCTCTCGGATTTCCGATCATCGTAGCGGAGGGTGTTTTTCTGTGGCTTTTCCTTGGGAGGTTGTCCCCTTTTGACTGGGCTGTGGTTATGCCTCTTTTTTCTGTTCCGGTGTTTTTCTTTGTGACTGTGCTTGTTGATGTTTGTTTTTGGGGTTTCCTGCTGCCGAGGGATTCTTTTGTGTTTCCTGAGCTTGGTGTGAGGAACCGGGTTTACTTGTTATCGTTTGTCACCGCTTCTACCCTGTTTCTGTTGATGGTGTTGGTTTACCCATTGATGTGGGAGTTGGCAACGGATCTGATTGTTCTGAAATATTTTGTTAGCAGTTTGTTTTGGTTCTATGTATCCGGTTTTCCCGGTGTGCTTCAGAACCCTCTCGGAGTCTTTGGCCTGTACCAGGGGTTGAATGGGCTGGTTTTGTACTCTATGGGGTTCATTACTGGTTGCACGAATGTTGTGGACAGGATTTTCTGGGTTGTCAGTGCTCGTTACTTCTACCTGCTTTCGGCGACTGAGCAGCCGGGCAGGGTTAGGTTTCTGAGGATTCCGCTGGCGGTGACTCCCGCCCTGTACTTGGTGGGGGTGTTCTGGCTTGCGGTTTCTCCACCCACCTATGTTGTTTCGGCGGTGGTTTACTGTGTTTTGATTCCGGCTCTTATTTTTGAGGCGATAGTTCTGGGAACCTCGGCGACTTTCCGCCTCGGTGGGAAGAGATTTCGGGCTAGCCAGTTTGACATCATTCGAAGGCTCGTAACGCTGGACGTTCTCGGAGACACTCCGAGGGCTGAGAGTCTGGGTTTTACTGATTTCAGTGAGAAGGTTAGCGTCTGGACGGGTGTGATTGCCTTTAAAGAGAAAGGACGGAACGTGTCCCTGATTGTTGTCCCCTCACTGCACCCAGGGCCTCTGCTCTCCTTCTGCGGCTCTCTCCTGTCTTACAGGGTTTCGGAGAGCCTCAGGAGCGACTATGGGCTGGTTATGGTTCCCCACTCACCCAGCACGCATGACTTTAACCCAGCGTCGGCTTCCGAGATATCCAAGGTTGTGGAAACCGTGCGGGTGAGCCTCAGAGAGGAGAAGAGTGACTGCTTTGAGTTCGCTTCTCCCGTTTTTGTTGAGACGGGCGCCGGTGGGTGTGGGGAGGCTGCCAGGGTTTTCTGCCAGGCTTTCAGCGATGGCAAGAACCAGAAGGTGCTAATTTTCTGCGACCTGCCAAGCAGGAGCAACGGCGATATCTCCTACGGTGTTGGTAAGTATCTCATTGAGGCCGCCAAGGATGCGGGTGCAGGAGACGCCATAATTATCGACATGCATTTTCACCCCCACAGGAATGAGCCTCCCCTGTACATGGAGGACTCCCTCACCGAGGAGCTAAGAGGGTTGGTGGAGAGAGGAGTTAGGAAGGTTCTTGAGGCTGAGAAAAAGAGGTTCTCCCTCACAGGCGCAAAAATAACCAGGCGGGACCTGGAATCAGAATACAGGGAACTCGCCAAGGAGATAGGAAGAGACGGGGTCACCCTTTTCGTTCTTGAGCTGGAAGGCGGGGGCGAAAAATACGCCTATGTTCTCATCGACGCTAACACGATTGAACCCGACTTGGGAAGAAAAATCGTTGAGCTTTTCAGGAGGTACGGGTTCAACGGAGATGGCGTCATCGTCATGACAAGCGACACCCACCAGGACCTGCTCTTCCTTAGGCCCCTCGGAACCCGAAGCGAAATTCACGAACCCCTAATCAACACGCTAGCCAGACTACTCAGAGAGGCCTCAAAACCCCGAAGAGTGTCAGCCTGTGTAAAAAGAGTAGTGAGTGGTGTGAACGTGTGGGGCTTACTGAATGGGGAGCGCTTCTTCACGCTGCTGCTCAGAGCCTTCCCTCGAGCCCTCGCGGCCCTGCTGATCTACTGGCTTGTAGCCTTACTTCTGTCCATACTCGTACTCTAACACTCTTTCACTCAGGTTTGGTGTGGACTCCAAGACGGTGGACTAAAGAACTGTTTTCATTGTTTCTGTAATGCATGTTTTCTCGTTTTGGATGATATTCTCGATGGTGCTTGCAGTGACCTCGTCTATTTTGTAGTATGCGCCTTGAGCGTTTTCGGCTATCATCCTCATGTAGCCAACCGTGGGGGTGAACCTGCTTGAGACTCTCTCCGTGTCCAAGACTACTAGGTGTATGCCTCTATCGGCGAAAAGTTTAGAAACACCCCTGAGCTCTTCTTCTATGCTTCCTTTGGGGTTAATTGGCACGTTCGCGTGTCCGTCACTGATGACAACGACTATGGGTATGGTCAGTCCGCTTTTTATCCTCTCGTTTTCAATGACCCTAAGGGCTTTGTAGAGCCCCGCAGCAAGAGGCGTCCTGCCGGTTGAGGGTAGGTCCCTCAGGTATCTTTTCCCAAGTATGAGGTGCCTTGTGGGGCGCATGAGAACCTCTGCTCGTGAAGACTTGAATATTATTATCCCCACGTAGTCTCTTTTAGGGTAGGACGCCTTCAAAATCGAGTAGGCTGCACCCTTCGCCGCCTCTATCCTTTCGTAAACGTTCATGGAACTGCTAGAATCCACCAGTAGGATTATGAGAAAGGCTGTCTTAGTTTTCCTCACCTTGACTCTAAGGTCTTCTCTAGAAA
>JAUQYY010000237.1 GCA_030587505.1 Candidatus Sigynarchaeota archaeon | reverse complement strand
ACCAAACCATCATAATGATACTTGCAATATTTAGAAAGTAGTGAAAGGGAAAGCAAAACCCAATGGAAATCTACTGGTATAATCAAATCCCTTGAATTTACCTTCATCAAAAAACTTCATGAATATTTTTAATGGTGATTGTGGTGGAATCAATCGATGCGCTAGCTACTCTACTGGAAGAAACTGTTAAAGACGATGTTATTAAGGGTTTGATTCTGATTAGTAAGGAGGGGCGGTCGGAATCGATGGTAATCCTGGAGGAATCAGTTAACAAGAACAAGCTAGCCGCGGGTAGTGCCACTTTGCTCTCGATTTCTTCGCAGGTAATGGAGAAACTGCTTGGTCAGACTCCTGACTATATTCTCTCGTTCACGCAGAACAATTTGGTTATAACCTTACCCATTAACTCCGGCTTGGTTCTTTCCGCTCTCTTGGATAGGGGAAAGGCGGAGAACAATGGTGTTGAAAATTATGTTACTAAACTCCAGGACGTATCTCGAAAGGTGTCTGAAATAATAGCGTTGTCTGAGTATCCAAAGAAAGGGCTGTTTATGAATGTTAAAAATGCGATTCCCGAAGCGAAAGCAATCGCTATCCTTACCAGTGAAGGTGTTCCTCTGATTGTTCATCCGGCTGATGATGCTGTGACCGTTGCTGGAATGATTAGCGCCATCTTCACGATAAGCAGTAACATGCTTCCCGATGAGGGTGGTGATTTTTCCGTTATTGCTTCTGAGGAGGGTATGATTATAACACAGCAAATCGACAATGACAGGTTACTAGCGGTGACTATACCAAAGAAGAAGAGAGTAACCGATGTTGTGGCAAAGATTAAAGAAGCGGTAAAAGAAAGTGAGCTATAAACACTTAGATCTGGAGGGTTCCACTTAGCCTTGGTTGAAAAGCGATCTACTGTTCTTGTTGTAGGATTTAACGCTAGACCAATAGCCGCCTCCGCCAAAAGACTTGGACTTAACGTTCTTGTTGTGGACTATTGGGGAGATGCTGACCTCTACAAGTGTGCCGATGAGATTTTGGTAGTCCGCAAACTGTTTAAAGAAACTGGGTTGGGAAAAGGGTACGCCGATCTTTTTTTGGAGCTAGCCGAAAAATTTGCGGATAATTATTCAATTGATTTTGTTCTGGTTGGAAGCGGTTTTGATGATGAACCTCGTATTTGGGATAAGCTCAACGAAATCGCGCCAGTTATTGGAAATGGAAAGAAGGCTCTCTTGGAATCGAGAGATAAGATGAAGGTTTTTAGTGAAGCCAAAAAGTTAGGTATTAGCTTCCCGGACTCAACACTGGTTAAAGATGTGGAAGATGCTAAGGATGCCGCGAAATCGATTGGGCTTCCGGTGATCGTGAGGCCGACGAGAGGTGGGGGCGGTCAGGGTATTCAGCTAGCGAGGAGCCTGAGTGAGGTGGAGCGAATATTCGAGGGGCTTTCAGACCAGAAAATGGTAATGGTTCAAGAGTATATTCGTGGAGTTGATGCTAGTTGTTCACTTCTTTCAAGCGGGAGATCCGCGCTTGCGATTTCGGTTAATGAACAATTGATTGGGCTCTCCGAATTGGGTGCCAAAGATTTCGTCTACTGCGGAAACATTGTTCCACTCACAGCCAAAAGAGAGGTTTGTGATAAAATAAAAATGTACTCTGAAGCGTTGTGCAAGTTATTTTCGCTTAGGGGCTCGAATGGAGTAGACTTCGTTATTCGTGCGGATGAACCCTATTTGATGGAGATAAACCCCAGGTTTCAGGGCACTTTAGAGTGTGTTGAGATGGTAACCGGATTAAATATAGTCGAAGCACACATAAGGGCCTGTGATGGAATACTTCCCGAATGTGTCCCTCCAAGAAAAGGGTACGCCGTGAAGAATATTTTATTCGCAAAACACGATTTTATAATGCCCCAACTCGGTATACCCTCTGTTTTTGACATCACCATGTCAGGCACCTTTGTTAAAGCGGGGACTCCGGTCTGCACGATTCAACTGCTTGAGTCAAAGAAGGAAGAAGCTTTGTTACGGGCAAGAAAAATAGCTGAACAGATATACAGCCAGTTTGAGAAAAGTAAGGTTTAGGTAGGCACCCGGCGTGGGAGAACCCCAAACATAAGGCTAAAATCTTTTGGGTCTGATTTTACTGGTTGATTTTTTTAACTCTCTCTTTTAAGGAGTCTATCCATTCATCTAGTGAGGCTTTTATCGGTGCTTTGCCTTCCTGAATTTGCTTTATGAGGTCGTTCAGGAAGCTGTCGGTGACTTCCTTTCCTGATGAGCCGAAAACCTCATCGAGTTTCGGCAAGAAATCTGCGAATCTGTCTCTGTCTCCGTCCCAATTCTCAAGGTTGCCGTATTTCTTGATGAACTCTTCGCTTAGCTCTTCGAGTTTGTCTTTGACCATCTCGTCTCTGTCCGTGTAGGCGGCGAATATGACATCTCCGTTAACAACATATACGAATTTCTTGTCGTCTAAGAGTACGCTTTCTATGTTGCGGCCGCTTATATTCCTACCGAAGGAGAACATGGCGCTCAGAAAACCGGATACGAGGTTTTCATCGGTCTCTAGACTGCCGTATTTACGATGGATTACACACTCCCCACTTTTCTTCAGCAGGTAAAAATTATGGATCATGCTAATCACCTAGGTGAACCGCTGGTCAATTATATCTAGTATCCAACGTACTAATAAATATTGTGTTATTGTTGAGAAGTACACATTAATCGGATACTGTTGATGTGATTTTCGCAATTTTTAGATGTGTGAATAATTAAAGCTCAATAAACCGATTCGTAGATTTCATTATCCCACCACACTAAATATTTTTATCAGTATTCCAACTATTTCTTGGGATGTAAAAAAAGGAGCTAAATCAATGGTAAAAATGGAGCTGGAGTTATCTGAAACGGCGAAAAGATGTATAAAAGATAAGCTGTCTCAGCTTCAGGGTGCAGGTGGCTTACTCATAAACTTCGTGGAATACAAATCCTGTTGTGGTGCACATGTGAAAATCTCTAACGCGTTGGTTGTTGATATCAAACGTTATGGTACCACCGTTGTTCCGGTGGCTGCTACTGAGAGTGTGGTTGCGTACGTTGAGAAAGATTCTGATTTTTTTGAGACTGATTATAACACTATTCGTGTAGATATTGGTAATAGCGAAGATTGCGACCTGTTTGAAGTTAGTTTTGAATAGAAATTTAATTTAGTATTTTCTCAGAATTTCGATGAGTTCATAGAGGCTACTAACGGCAAAGTCTGCTTTCACTTTGATTTTGATCCCTGAGCGAATTATTATGGCTGTGTGGGTGCCTGCCCTGAACCCGGCAATTATATCGATATCCCTGTCTCCAACCATAAGGGTTTCTTCGGGCGAGCTGCTTAACTCTTTGACGCATTTAAGTATTCCGTGAGCTTCGGGTTTCGCGTTCTTCTGTTCCACTGTTCCAAGAGCTATTATCGAATCAAAGTATTTGGTTAAGTGGAAAGTGTCTAATTCTAGCAGCGCCAGTTCTAGCGGAGTATTTGTTACAATCCCCAGACTGAACTTTTTCGCCAGTTCCGGTAGAACCGTAATGTCTTCGTAGGGTTTGATTTGCCTAATGTCTATGAGCCTTTTGCGTGCTTCAAAGTCCCTTCTGTCGAACACTTTCCAAAAATACTCGGTGTTTTGCAGACCCCACGATGTTAAAATTTTCTCGTAGTCTCTCCCGCTCTCCCATAACTGATCCCTCTGCTTTCTGCTTGGAACCTTACAACCGATCTCTTTGAGTGACTCTACAAGTAATCGGTCGAAGAATTCTCCGTCTGGTATGTGTATGAGTGTCCCATCCAAATCAAAAATGATGGCTTTGATTTTACGTTTCATGCATCAAGTCTCCAGGATGTAAACTGCAAATTTGACTAGTAACTGAACGTTTTTTAATTTTGTTTTCACATATAAGCAGTTGTACACAGTTAGGTTTCAATTCTTTGACTCTTTACCGGTAGGGGGTCCTCTTTCGTGAGCGGGGCTGTTCACTTGGTTTTCGTTCTATTCACAGTTACTATTAGTTTAAACTATGGGGAGATGTGTTGTGAGTTGTTCGTTTATTTGTGTTTTTAGCTGGATTTGGTTTGCCACCAGAGGATTAGTATGTAAACCGCGATTGCCAGATAAGCTAGTGCCCAGGGGGTCCGCAGTACAAGCTCTTCAAAACTTGTGGGGATTGAGTAGGCGTGTATGATTCCGAGTAGTGCTAGTGGTGCTGATATGGCGGCGAATGTGAATGCTCTTTTAAAGCGTTTGTGATTGAGGTCCGAGACTATGCTGCCCCATATTAGTCCCACCGTTGCTGCTCCGAGTCCGAGGAAGACTATTCCGGACCAGCCCAGTGTGGCGCTTGAGTAGCTGAATGTTTCGTTGAGCCCGTATCCGTAGAGTCCTAGGTACTGGGCAACCGGTATCTGTACCGGTATCCCTGCGATGTGGACTGTTATGAAGAATATGTTGTTTAACAACTGGTAGGGCGTTGTGGCTGTGTTCATTAGCGCTCCGGTGTAAGCGTTTTTGAAATTATTGGTAATCATAAGAGCCATGACTGTGAAGATGTGTGGAACCATAGCTAGCATCACGGCGAATAGGTCGCCCCAGATTACGAAGTCCGGGTTGTTCGTTCTCTTGTTTTCCTCGTAGACCTCCTTAAAGGCCTGTACTACTATCAGTCCTCCGATTACCAAAAGGATTGGCACTATCACGTTGATTGGGACAATTATTGGCACAAGGAATAAAACGCCGCACCACACAATCGCCGCGGTGATTACTCCGCTTAGAAGAGAGTATCCGATTCCTGCCCCCATTCTAACATAGCTCGCAGATCCTACGTAGTTTACTGTAGGTGCCCAGCTTCCAAAAGGTGTTCCGAGAAGACCGCTGCAAGCGTCTATGAGCATGGTGGTCTTCGCGGAGTATCCGTACTCGTCACACCAAAGTTCTAGCGTGTTTTGATCATCTATTCCGAGTTTGCGGGCGATTTCGAGATTTCCTGATTTGTTGTTGGCATAGCTTTCTAAGGAGTCGTAAATTTGGAAGGGAACAACAACCGCGATGACCATCGGAAGTGCCTGCAGGCCTTGACCGAGGAGTTCGGGTCTCAATCCCGGAAACATGAGGCTAAATGTCCGTGGATAAACATAGCTTGTGACGTCTTGTCCAAGAATGGCTGCGAGTGTGAACTGGGGGCCGCAGCCGCCCCAAATCTGGGCCCACATTTCTCTGAAGTAGAAGAGGGGGTCACCGAAGGGTCCGTAGCATCCTAACCACAGAACATTGATAACCACTAGGGCTACCCCCACAACCAATGCTAGGAGGTTTGTCGGAATTCTCTTGAAAATTCTCAAGCGTGATACTATTCCAGCTAACAGGATGAACAGTACCACGAATCCGATTGTTGGTGAGATGTAAGGCCACCCGTTGAGTGCTCCGTTAATCCCGTTGATTGGTCCTCCCGCTATGTATCCCAAGTAGTTGATGATGAGCCATGCGAAGCCTATTCCCGCAATTGTGCCCAGCACCCCCGCTGTGGGAATATGCCTTCTTATGCGTTCTATTAGACCGAGTGCGATGACGATTTCGACTATAGAGCTGAGGAAATTGGCTAAGATGGCAACGGAAACCGCTGTGTATAAGTCGAAGCCGAGGGTTGTTTGTGAGATGCCTATTATTGCTCCCAGAAATAGGAACAATCCGGGTGCGCTTATTCCAAAGGGTAGGGCGGTGTATGTTTTGCCTGTTTCCATAGTCTTTTTGTACGCGTAGTAGCTGTAGGCCAGATTTCCAATCAGAATCTGCAATGCGCACGCCCCTAGTAGGGCTGAGATCATACCCCAAGGCCTGTGAGGATAGAAGATTTGAACGTCGGGAGGCAAATAGTATCCCTGAGGGATCATTACTGGTATTTGCGTTCCTGAAAAGTTGATAAGGCCAATTAAATTAGTGGGGGCTACGTGTACTCCTGTTAGGGCTGAGACGTACCAGACCGGTATGAACTGTAAGCTCCACATTACCGGGAGTAATCCCATTAATAGCACAAGTAGAGTGATGTTGTCTGCGAACAGAGCAACTGCTCCGTTGAGGTCGTTTCTCTTCCAGATTTTGATCGTTCCTCTGTTAAAAAGGCTAAGAAAAAAGTCAGTGACCGAAGGTTCACCCAAGGGAATCATTTCTGGAAGCCGTCCTTTTTTGCACTCCCTGTTGGAACACATTTTTTCCACCCGTGATTTCCTCATTAAAATATTTTAAAAAGGGTAGAAACCTAAAAATAAACTTTAGCCTTAATGGTTTTTCGCGTTTTTCACATTCTCAGAAGCTTTCCTTTCTCTGTTTCCAGTGTGATTCCCTTTTTTGTGGTTGTTCTACCTATGATTTGGGCTTTTGTTCCAGCTTTGTTACAGATCGATATTACAGTTTCTGTACTCTCCTTGGGTGTAACAACCACGAATCCAACTCCCATGTTGAAGGTTTTGTACATTTCATGGTCGTCAATGTTTCCCGCTTCTCTTATTGCCCCGAAAATCGGTTGCGGTTCTGGTAATTGGTCGAGGTGCATTCCGATTTTTCCATAACATATTCTTTTAAGCTTCGAGAACGCCCCTCCGGTTATGTTTGCGAGGCCGTGTACCTCTGTTTTCTCCAGAGTTTCAAGTATTTCTCGAACGTATATTTTGGTTGGTTCAAGTAGGGCCTCGCCCACGGTCTGACTCGCGTTTGGCAGGGGGTCGTGTACGTTGTATCCTGCTGTGTCTATAAGCGCTTTCCTCGCGAGTGAGAGTCCATTTGAGTGAATTCCGCTGCTCTGTAAACCTATCACGTCATCGTTTGCCTTGATTTTTCTGCCTGTTATCACCCTGTCTTTGTGAACAATACCTATGCTCATAGCCGCTAGGTCGAATCCTCTTCCTTCAACAGCTCCTTTTATTACACCCGGCATTGTGGCGGTTTCTCCACCCAGTATCGCCATGTTCGCCATTTCGGCTCCCTTAACAAGCCCTCGAATTATTTCTTCAACCATTTCGGGGTCAGATTTCTCCACCGCTAGGTAGTCCACGAGGGCTAGGGGCTCGGCTCCTATGCAAACTAGGTCGTTTGCGTTCATGGCCACGCAATCGATTCCTACCGTGTCGTACTTGTCCATTAGCTGGGCGATTAGAACCTTGGTGCCTACGCCGTCGCTGTGCACTGCTAATGCCAATCCAGAGCCGATGTCTATCAGGTTTGCGTAGTGGCCGTACTCCCCCACCACTTCCCCGAATCTTCCCTTTCTAAATGAAAAGGTTTTCTCTATCAGTTTGCCTATGATTTTATGGCTTTCACCAGCCTTAGCCAAATCCACACCTGCGTCGCGGTATGTTAAACCTTTTTTTCCCAATGTCTGCACCCTAACTAGATGAAAGCAGATTTTTTATAAAAATGTAGCCTAGGCAGACGCTTCGAATGTGCGGGTGATACCTTCAAACTAGATTAGCTATTATCCTTCCAAATATTAGTACAAAAATTACTGTGATGTTCATGAGCACAATCCAACCGTAAACTGGACTCAGGGCAGTGTAAATAAGAGCGAGCGGGAGCGTGATAATAAACGGAATCACGGAGAGAATAAGGGAAATCCACTCGAAGGATATCGCAACTAGGAGCGAATCAACCAACCATACAACCAGAATTGCTTGCAACTCTCCCCCCATGAAAACGCTTGATAAATTTATTGTGTTTATGGATTGGATAACCAGGGGCACTTGGATGAGAACCACTACACCTAGAAAGATGGTGATACTGATGATTCTGCTTATGATTCTCGCCAGAACAACCACCATCAAAAAATAGTTGAAATCCGCCTAAAAACTCCCCGAAATCTTTCTCAATTTTTCGTTTCTTTTTCCAAAAACTTTCAAAGAATTTGTTTATGATATTAGGTAGAAACTCAACTAAAACAATAAATTTTGATGAGTTTATAAAGGATAGGACTTACGCAGTTGGGCGGGTTGTGCGGGCTGGGTTGCTAGTGGAATTGTCTGTTCTGCCTTCTTTTTCCGTTTCGGCTTCTTTTACCATCTTATCTTAAAAACGGTCTTCAAAAATTCCGTATTTCGCCAGATAAGAGAAAAAGAGAAGGGCTTGAAACGGCTGCAACACAGCTAGCCGAAAAACTTACCTCAACTGCGTAACTCCTATTAGTATCTATTTTCAAAAGAGCGTGGATTAATTCCATCAGTCGCAGGGTATCTGGGTCTTTTTTAAAAGCTCTGAAGGAGGAGGTAGGAGCCAGAGGGGGTTTAAAAGAAGAGGGGGTGGATGCGGTTCACGTTTTCTGGCTCCTAGCAAACCCTGAAGCAAAACTCCTTGGGGGGCAGTTATTTATTTCCGAGATTTGCTTAAAAACCCCGCTAATTTGAGATTCGAACCTCCAGTGAGCGGTGAAATGGTGTATAGATAATGTTTAAATATTAAAAATATTTTATATAGTCTAAGCTGGGCTGAGGGATCGACGTGAACGCTGCTGTTTGGAATTCAGTAGGGCTTCAATTTCTTGGAGTCGGAGTCGACCCGCCTCAGTTAGCCTTTCTATGTTCGCTTCTGTTATTAGTGGTTTTGGGTGGTTTGGCATTGAGACAGTTGTCTAATACACGTAAAGAGGCTATTGAGAAAAAGGCTTTGGAAAAAAGGGAAGAGTTGCCTTTGACTGCTCTTGAGGACGATAAGCTTCTCGGTAGACACAGGGTGAAGATTAACGTTTCCTGGGAAAAAGAGATTAACGGTAGGAATAAACTAAGTTTCTATAAGGGATTTCCAGCTACCTTCTTCATCACCGAATCTCGATTAATATTTACTTCCGAATTTTACTCGCAGGACAGGGTTTCTAGATTTGTTGGTCGGATACCTGTGGGTTGGATGAGGTACAACACGGTGTACATCGAACTGGCCATCGATAAAATCAGGAAGTACTCATTTGGAATCTTTGGAAGCTACATACTTCTAGAGCCTCATGGGAAAATGGGTGAAACCAAAGTCGTTTTTTACGAGTTGTCAAGGGATGAAAGAAGGTTAATCAGGGAGGACTTGGATACCGCTAGAATTTTTAAAAAACCTGCACCTGAGGCAGGAATAGTGATTTTGGATAGACCCATCGCAGAAGTGGTTAGACAACGTTTCGCTATGCTACGGCATGAAGCGGTTATTTCAAAATACTTCAAGAAACCTGAAGTTAGGAGGGTTCCGATCCAAAGAGTGATTATGAAAGAAAACACATCTACAAGCGCCCCCCTAGAACAAGAAGTGCAAAGGATTAGGGAATCTAGAGAAAACGCTGAGAAACTCAACCAGCTCTTAGAGAACGTGCTTGCAGCAACACCTCAGGAAAGGGTGTGGGTAGCTCTTCAAGAGCAGGTGACAAAGTGTAGATTCTGCGGATATGAGATTCCGAAGAGTTCTAAAAAATGCACCAAATGCGGAGCCATCAACTTCTAGAGGACAAAAAATTACCAAAGGGATATCAGACCTCCGCTAATTCGTCCCTATCCAGCGAATGGTTGCGATTTACTTCTGGGTAAACATCTTAGCGTGGTTTCATTCCGGGGGAGGGAAGCTGACATTTTCCGGAGCTAATTCTTCGAAAAAGGTTCGAAAGAATCCGTGATTAGAAGCCGTGAAAGCTCGTACCGTTTAATAATATGGGTTTACCCAGCAGCGCTCTTTCTTGAACTAATCTTCCAAAACTCTGTGGCAAGAAAGTTTAGAGGGTGTGATTTGTTGGCTCATCTTTAAATAATATGGATTCAGAATTTTATTTACTATTTCTTTAAGAGAAAGGTTTAGTTGGTGTCGCTAAGAACGTTATGGAGGAAACGAAAATGTCTGAAACTGAACGGCCGAAATTAGCGAATTTGATCTCAATAGTTTTTCTGCTCTCAGCTCTAGCTGTGCTCGTTCTGGGCTACTTTTTCTTCCTCAAACCGGTGTCTGTGGGGCCAGCGATCGATGAACTAGCACCGTTTCCGCTAACCACACCTGGGATGTTCACCGCGTTCATAGAGATGATTTACATACCCAAACTGTTGTGGATACAGTTAAGTTCCGGCACTTATCTACTGCTCTTCACCGCGTCTGTGGTAATGGCAATCGTACTAATCGTCTCGGCTTTCGGATTTGCCTACAGAAAAAAGTGGGGATACTATCTCACTTTTCTCAGCTCACTGTTCCTCATTATCACTCCGGGACTGGGATACCTTCTTGGCTTTCCGATTATTTACATCGTCGGCAGCGTCATTGTAGCGATACTGGGAGTACTGTTTGTTATGTATCTCAGAGGAGACGTGAAAGAGGAATTCTAGCAAGTCGAGATGTATTGATCCATCAAGGAGAGAAGAAAGGCACACTCTGGCCTTCATCAACCTATTTTTATTTTTTATTTGAAATCTACGAGTTAGAAATGAGACTCGGAGTTTAATTCGTAGGAAGTTCCTTGGCCATAATGTTCCGTAGAACCCACCTGAAAACTTTTTGTGACATTTACCCTTTTACAACGCCAAGTGGGCGTAGACGCGCCACCAGAGACGCTATACCTGCGTCGTGTGACGCCTTTGCTACCTCATCAACATTCTTGTAGGCTTCTGGTGCTTCCTCGCTTACAACTTTAATGCTCGCCGCCCTAACGAAGCTTCCCTTTGACCTGCGTTTGTTTTTTACACCTGCACCCGAGAAGCTCCTTACCGCTTGGTGTCTGCTCATAACCCTTCCGGCTCCGTGCGCCGTAGAACCGAAACTCAGTTCCATAGCTTCTTGGCGTCCCTTAAGAATATAGCTGGAGGTTCCCATGGTTCCTGGTATAAGTACGGGCTGACCTACGCTTCTATATTTTTCTGGTATTTCGGGGTGCCCGGGTGGGAAGGCGCGTGTGGCTCCTTTTCTGTGAACGTAGACCGTGCGAACTTCTCCGTTAACCTTGTGTTTCTCTATCTTCGCTATGTTGTGTGCAACATCGTAAACCAAGTGCATGTCAAGATCCTCCGCGGACATCCTAAACACGTTTTGGAAGGATTCCCGCACCCAGTGTGTTATACTCTGCCTGTTTGCCCAGGCAAAGTTCGCAGCGCAGGCCATAGCGGCTAGGTAGTCCTGCCCCTCTGGACTGTTCCCTGGAGCTGCGGCCAATTCTCTGTCGGGCAGATTGATGTTGTATTTTCTCACGGCTTTTTCCATGACTCTTAGGTAGTCTGAACATACTTGATGACCCAAACCCCGTGAACCCGTGTGAATCATAACTGTTACTTGGTTTTCGCTTAGACCGTATACTTTCGCTGCTTCCTCATCGAAAACTTTCTCGACGTACTGAATCTCGAGAAAGTGGTTACCCGCCCCCAGTGTTCCTACCTGGGACACGCCTCTCTCCTTCGCTCGACTTGAAACCTTTGAGGGGTCTGCTCCCTCTAATTTTCCATTCGCTTCGCAGTGAAGCGCATCCTCCTCCCAACCAAAACCATTCCGTAGGGACCAGCTTACGCCTTCTGCGAGAAGCTCATCTAAATTTCTAATTGAGAGTTTGATTTTTCTTTTCGACCCCAAACCGCTGGGAACATTGGTAAAAATTTCTTGTGTTAACTCTTTTATTTTGGATTCAACGTCTTTTCTTTCGAGATTAGTTCTAAGGACTCTAACACCACAATTAATATCGTATCCTACTCCACCGGGACTCAAAACTCCATCCTCAATATCAGTAGCAGCAACGCCCCCTATCGGAAAACCGTAACCCTGATGCGCTTCCCTCACGAGAGAGGAACCCTCTCATGAATCGGGCAGGGTTACGGAGAACTTTTGTATGCCAGGTAGACTGGCTACGTTTGATGCTTGAACAAGGGTTTGATCCCTAAAGATGTCTTTGATTAACACCTCGTTGGCGATAATTCGAGCGGGGACCCTCATGTAAGGCTTGAAGTCTTTGGGAATTTCCCAAATATTCTTACTAATCTGCTTGAGCGGGATATCCTTTGGATTCAAGACAATCACCTCCATTTAGAACTGTGGGTAATCAGAGGAGGGCATTTGATGATATTTATTCCTGCACTCTCGTTTTAATACGTAATGGTTTGAACGTGTTTCAGGTGAGGGGATGCCTATGCTACTTCCTCCGATTCTCCTCTCAGAATTTTGAGACCAGCTCTCTTTTCGAGTTATTACATAGTTACTATTGAGAAAACGTTTTTTATTATTTCGTTTTTTAATCCCCTCAAATCTTGTGAGTTTTAACTTGTGCTATCCCACTCCTATGAGCGGGTGTATATAAAATTAACTGGTTTCTGAATCCTAGAGGGTTGAAGGAGGCCTATCGCGTCTTTGTTCTAACCGGGGTCAAAGATTAAGTGTGAAGTTTTGTCCTTATCTTTAGGGAAAACTAGGGAGAAAAGGAGGAGGAAACAGGTAGAGGCGCCGGAGGATTAAAATTATTTCTTAAGGGTGATTTTATTTTCGGAGGACCTGATTTCTTCGGCTAACACGTTTTTGATTTCTTCGTCTATGAATATGAGTGTGAGGAAAATCTTTTCGCGTTCCTCATCTTTTTTTAAAGTCTTCCCGGATTTTAGGGTTTCAAGTATTCTACGTGCGATTGTATCGTAGAGTTCTTGGACGGTGGAAAAAGTTTTCAGCTTGAAAGTGCCCTTCTTCGCTTCTGTGACTAGGTGGATTTTTATCGGGTTACGGTCCTTTTTTTCTAGAAGCTTTTCGAGTAAAAGCAGTTGATACACTTTTTGAATGTCTAAAGAGTCCGTTGGAAAAACTATTTCGAGCGAAGAATAATTGAGAGAGTATTTCACATATTTTTCCAAGGTGACCTTAAAATTAACCCAACTTCCCTCAATCTCTACCGCAGCGTTACCAACCAATAAATCTGGGGGGATTCTTTTGCCGCTCCTGAACTTTTTACCCTGCTTCTTAAGCCACTTAGTGAAAACCGCTTTAACATCCTTCTCGTACAAGATAAATCCCTCACGCGGTCCACTGAAGGGTAACACAAATTCTTATTTTGATAGAATATAACTTTTTCCCAAACGCTCGGTAGGGAATATTCAAAGAGAAAGAGTATTTTAGCTTAATCAGCGTTACCTACATTTTTTCAAAAATGAACCAACCCAATCTATTCAATCCCGGGTTGAAGTGGGAAATACTTTCATGTCCTCATCCTTTCCTTTGTAATCCCCACCACAGTAGAAAGCATTCCGCCCACGGTACCCTTCCAAAGTCATCAATTCTGGAGAGGGAACTTAAAGTGAAGGGGGTGTATAAACTTGGGGATGTTGTAGGGTGAAAGGTAGTCACTCTCTGTGGAAAATCCCCGTCTTCCAGCGCTCTGTAGGGTGAATATTTAGAACTGTAATGCGAAAAATTGAAAACAAGAAACACGCAACGTAACCTAAAGAAGAGGGGACACAAAAATGCCTATGAGACAGCCTATATGTGTGGTACTTGGACACATCGACAGTGGAAAAACAAGCATACTGGATAAGATCAGAGGAACCGCCGTACAAAAAAGAGAAGCTAAGGGTATAACCCAGCACATAGGAGCAAGCATGCTGGACACAGAAACCATCAACGCTATCGGCGGCGAGCTTCTAAAGTCCTTCAACGTGAAACTAACCATACCTGGAGTTCTGGTCATAGATACACCCGGACACAGCTCATTCTTTAACCTCAGAAAGAGAGGCGGTGCCGTTGCGGACTTTGCGATTCTCGTTGTGGATGTTTTAAGCGGGTTCCAGGCTCAAACCTATGAGTGTATTGATATTCTAAAGACGCGGAAAACACCATTTTTGATCGCGGCAAATAAGGTGGATAGGATTAACGGTTGGGTTCCCTCGGGCTCACTTTCGATTCTTAACAGTTTGAAAAAGCAGCCCGATTTCGTGTTGCGATTCTTGGATGAGCGTATCTACGAGATAATGGGCGACTTGTCACGCTTGGGTTTTTCCGGCGACCGCTTTGACAGGGTGCGCGACTTCACCCGCAACATAGCGATCATTCCCACAAGCGCCGTGACAGGTGAAGGGATCGCAGAGCTGCTGGTTGTTTTGGCGGGTTTGGCTCAGCAGTACCTTGCAAAACGCTTAGAGGTTAAGGAGGGCCCAGCCAAGGGCGTTGTTTTAGAGGCGAAGGAGGAGGCAGGATTAGGCCACACGGTGGACGCTATCATTTATGAAGGAGTTTTACACAGCGATGATATGGTTGTGTTCGGCGGGTTAGAAGACGCTGTTGTCACGCACGTCCGCGCCCTATTGCCGAAGCCCTTGGATGAGATGCGTGATCCCCGCAAGCGTTTCGATAGTGTTGACGAAGTCGTAGCCGCCGCGGGGGTGAAGATAGTAGCGCCGGGGTTAGAAAAGGTAGTTGCTGGCGCTCCCCTACGCGCCGTTGAGGATGTATCCAAGCTAGACGAGATTGTGAAGGAGATTCAGGCGGAGGTGGAATCTGTTCGTATCGAAACCAGTAAGAGCGGAGTGGTTCTCAAGGCAGATACGCTGGGTAGCCTAGAGGCTTTGGTGGACTATTTCAGTGAGCGCGGGGTTTCCGTGCGCTTGGCCGATGTAGGTGACGTGAGTAAGCGTGATGTGGTTGAGGCTGCTGTGGTTGCTGATAAAGAACCTTTAAACGCTGTTGTTTTGGCGTTCAATGTAAAGGTTTTACCCGATGCTGAGGAGGAAGCGGAGGTTTCAGGTGTTCCGATTTTCCGCAGTGATGTAATCTACGGCTTGTTTGAAGAGTATGATAATTGGGTCGCAGAGAAGAAAGAAGAGGAACGCAGGCGAGCCTTGGCGGGAGTGGTGCGGCCGTTCAAGATCAGGATTCTACCGGGCTACGTTTTTAGACGGAGTAAGCCCGCAGTAGTGGGAGTAGAGGTTTTGGCGGGTTCGATGGTTCCTAAAGTTAGGCTCGTTAACAAGGACAATCGGCGGGTGGGTGAGATCATGCAGATACAGGATGAGGGAGAGGTCATACACATTGCTCACAGGGGTTCGAGCGTTGCTATTAGTATTCGTGGGCCTACTGTGGGCCGGCAGATTCGTGAGGGAGACGTCCTGTACTCGGATATTCCAGAGTTTCAGCTTGATAAACTCTCTAGGGACCTAGAGGGGGAACTCACTCCGGATGAACTTGAGGTTCTGAATGAGATTAAAGAG
>JAUQYY010000233.1 GCA_030587505.1 Candidatus Sigynarchaeota archaeon | reverse complement strand
CGGCGGCATAGGAAGACTCTGGAAAAACCAAAACGATGTAACAGCCCAAAAAATCCTTTTCATGCCCGGAAAGAAACCCATACCCAAAACAGCCGACAACGTCGTGCTCAGGGTTCACGGACTAACAGTCTCCTACAACGGGAGACCCGTCATCTCCGACGTCAACTTCGAGCTAAAGGAGGGAGAAATCCTCGGAATCGTGGGCGAGTCGGGAAGCGGAAAATCAACCTGTATGAAAGCCATAATAGGAGACATACAGCCCGACGCTGGCGAAATTGAAATCTGCGGGTTCGACGCCAGAGACAAGGACAACGTGGCTCCCCTCTTCGGATACGTGCCCCAAGACCTCAGCCGTATGTACATGGACTTCACCCCAATGGAGAACATCCTCTACTTCGGAAAACAGTACGGCATCCCCGAACTAGACCTGATCCGCAGGGGAAAACAAATTCTAAAAGACCTGCGGATTTTTGAGAAGGGAGGCGAAAAAGTTGAGAACCTCAGCGGAGGAGAAAAAAGAAGGGTCAGCATTGCAATAGCCCTTGTGCACATGCCAAAAATTCTCTTCCTGGACGAGCCCTCAAGCGGACTGGACCTCGTGAGAAGACACGAGCTCTGGAACTACCTTGACAGGATAAACAAGCTCTACGGAACCTCGCTGGTGGTGATAACACACTACCCCTCAGAAATCGACTACTGCGACAAAGCGGCGATCTTCGTCAGAAACAAGGGATTCGTCGACTTCGGAACACCCGAACAGTTAAAAAAACGCCTACCCGGGAAGGGATACACCATAGGACTAGTGCTCGACGAGTACACCCCAGAAATCGTGGAACTAATCCGGAGCGTCGACGGCGTCGAATACGTGCTCCAGAAAGGAGAGCAGCTAAAAATATTCCCCAGCAAGGAAAACACTCTAGTACTAAAACACATACTGGATAAGCTTGAAGCCAAAAAAATCACCCCAAGAAAAATCGAACCAAAAGTCGAAATCGACATGGACGATTACTTTATCTACCTCACAGGAAACACAGAAGACCTAGACTAACACCAAAAAAGAGAAAGGAAGAAAGGAAAAGGAAAGGGAAGGTTTTCGCGATGATGGTGAGAGCGCTTAGCTCGCTGCGAAAGATAGCCACCCCCCTCGTGGGAAGCATCAGGAGAATAGGAGCCCTCGTCAGAAAAGAATTAGAATTACTCATAAAGGATAGAGTTGCGCTGCTGGTCATCTTCCTACTCCCGCTCATAATCACCGGCGCGATGGGAATGGCCCAGTACAGAGTAACAACCCTAGACGACTACTACAAGGTGGCTGTAATAAACCAGGACACAACCACCATCAACGGTACAAGCCTTTCCAACGCCCTGATCAACGAAATGTACTTTCACGCAAATGAGTGCATAATAATCCCGATGCAGAGCTACGATGTGGCACTCTACCTTCTCTGGCAGAGGGAGATAAGCGCTATAGTGGTAATCCCGTTCGGTTTCACATCCCAGCTAGCAGCCTCCGGTAGCGGCCTAGTTCCCGCCTACATAAACATGACACTCGACGGAAGCGACGTCGAAGGGCAGGGTAAGGTAATCTCTGGAATCACAAACGCTATAGCACAGCTAAAAATGGACTACAACTACACCAGAAACGAAATAATCCCCGAAACCCAAGCGATATGGCCCAGCAACGCGGAGGGAATAACAGACATATCCATCACAGTCCCGTTGATCTTACCCATGCTACTCATAGGAGCAGCACTCGTACTAACGAGCCAGTGCGTCGTCGGCGACGTCCCTCTTAGGAGAATGCTGCTAACACCCGCGGGAAAATCCGAAGCGCTGATAGCAAAAACCATATCATACCTGCTAGTCGCCATGATACAGATAATGATAGTCCTCGCGGTTCTAATTCTCGGATACCAGTTCCAACCGGTGGGTTCGCTCTTCAACTTCTTCATAGTGCTGCTTCTAACCTCGTTCTTCGGGATAGGACTCGGCATATTCATATCTGTGGTGAGCACCTCCAGACTCCAAGCGAACCAGTACTTCATATTCGCCTACCTCATACTAATCGTGATCCTACTAGCCGTACCAGTAAAAGCCATACAGAGACTTGACCCCCTCCAGTTAGCGAGAGAGGCCATCTCAGGCATAACGGCGCGAGGACTACCCATCGTGGACATAAGCACGCAGTGCCTATACCTGCTAGGGTACACAGGCTTCTTCCTCGGACTAGCCTTTGTAGTATTCTTCTTCAAGAAAGGCCTGGTCTAACACTCCAACGGACGGTGACCCGATGAACAACGAGAGTGTGGACATCGAGCTTAAAAACGTGAGCGTCAAGATACGCAAAAAAACCATCCTAGAGGACATAAACTTCTACGCCCACCGAGGAGAAATACTAGCCATAATAGGCGGCAGCGGAGCGGGAAAAACCACCTGCCTCCGCGTCCTAACCGCCCAAATAAAACCCACACAGGGGGAAGTCTACCTCGCAGGATACAACGTAGCAGAAGAGAAAGAAAAACTGAAGGAAATTCTAGGATACGTACCACAGCTGGAGGAGGTCTCAGCGTACCCCGAATTCTCGGCACTCAAGAACGCCTACTACTTCGGAAAAATGTACAACCTACCCGACGACGTAATCAGAGAGAGAGCGACCCGGGTTCTAAAAATACTCGGATTCGAAACAGAGGAGATGATGGAAAAGAAGTTCGGGGAACTCTCGGGAGGAGAGAAAAAACGAGTCTCAATATGCATCGGACTAATCAACAACCCGAAAATCCTGCTATTGGACGAGCCTACCACGGGGTTGGACGCTCATCTTCGTATCGAGGTTTTGAATTATTTGCGCAATCTGAATAGGAGGCTTGGAATTACTATTTGTATTGTTAGTCATGACTTGGAGACCGCGGAGTACTGTGATAGGATTGTTATTTTGGATAGGGGAAGGGTTGTTGTTTTTGGTAAGCCGAGGGAGTTTCTGAAGGAGTTGCCGAATGATGGAACGGGAGTTAGAGTTAAATTCAGGTACTTGACGCCGGAGGGTCGGAGGAAAATAGAGAAGATTAAGTCCGTAAAGTTTGTTCTACCGGTTGGTAGGAATACTCTTAAGATCTTTCCGAGGGATGGAGGGTATCGCCTCGGGAAGCTTGTTGAGGAGTTGTATGCTCTGGGTCTGGAGCCTTTGGAGCTCACTGAGGTTGATGCGAATTTTTCAGACTATTTCCGTTTGGTTTATCAGGGTGCCTTTGGCAGGATAAGGGACATTTTTGATGTTGATTTT
>JAUQYY010000228.1 GCA_030587505.1 Candidatus Sigynarchaeota archaeon | reverse complement strand
CATGGGCGCCCCTCCGAAACACCTCTCAAAATGTGTAACCTCCTCATAGGACAACGGCTCTGAAGCAACAAAATCCACGAGTATCTCACCAACAGCAATCACGTCAGGCGACAAGCAGACACCACCAAACACTTATGGCATTAACTCCGCTAAACCCATTTCTGCAACCACGAGTCCTGGGGGATCTAAACTCGTTTGGGTGGAAGTGATCCTCAAATCTAAGTCTGTTATCTACTGGTTTACCTTTTAATGGGTCAAGCAATTATATAAACCATCCATGTTCTTAAAACACGACAAGCAATGAACAGCCGAAAGGGTGCTTTGGATTGGAGAAAACGGTAAGCGTTAAAATCACTCGTCTCAAGGATGGGCGGGCCTCGGAGACCGTGGACAGGGTTGTAAGAGAAAACATTCTAATCATCAGGGTAAACGGTAGGCAGGTTGTGGGTGTGGTCTACCTTCCCGGCGAGGAGAAGGAACTCGTCTTCGGACACCTATACACCACAGGCGTGATTGAGAGCGTTAACGAGGTGGAGAACTACACCTTCTCCAACCATACGGCGAACCTCACGCTGAGGGAGGGAATCGACGTTGATGATCGACTCGCAACCTGCATCACTGGTCAAAGACTGGTCACTTCTGCCTGTGGACCACCCGAATTCTTCGTTCAGTTAAAGCAGGGTGTTGGATTACCGCGGGTCGAGTCGGAGCTGAGAGTTGAGAGCGGGGTGATTCTCTCCGCCACGAGAACCATGGGTGAAAAATCCACGGTTTTCCGCGAAACCGGAGGAACCCACGCGGCGGCTCTCTTCTCTGGTGAAGGACGCCTGCTGTACTTCTCAGAGGACGTCGGAAGGCACAACGCGGTGGACAAGGTGATAGGGGCGGCGCTTCTCTCCGGAAACAGTTTCGGGAACTTTTTTCTGGTGAGCACCGGAAGGCAAACCGTGGACATGGTGGTTAAGGCCGCGAGGGCGGGGGTCCCTCTAGTCGCCTCTCTCAGCGCTGCCACCGAATCGGGAATCTCCGCGGCGGAGTCAACCAACGTCACCCTGATCGGATTCGCCCGCGGGAGACGCATGAACATTTATACCCACCCCCACCGAGTATTATGATGAAACACTAAGTTTGTGAACCGTTTATTCACCGCTGGAGAATAGCAGTATGATTCGTGATTCCGCCGTGGCGATCCTCTGCGGAGGAAAGTCTGTGAGGATGGGAGCCGACAAAGGTCTGATTTCCCTCTGCGGCAAACCTATGATTCTTCACGTCGTTGAGGCGTGTGAGAACGTCTTCCGCGAGATACTCGTCGTTCTGGGCTCAAACGCCAATGAATCCTACAAGGAGCTGCTGAGTGGCAGGGCGAGAATACTAATCGATGAGTCTCGAGGCTTCAACAGCCCCCTGGTCGGAGCCTACACCGCCTTTGAGAACTGTGAACAGAAATACACCTACCTCCTCTCGTGCGACATGCCCTTCGTGAAGACGGACGTGCTCAGACTTCTGAGAGAAGTAATAACCACCGAGGACGCCGTGATCCCAAGGTGGCCCAACGGGTACATTGAACCCCTACACGCAATCTACAGGACGAAACCTTCAAGGGACGCTTCCGAGAAGGCCCTGTCGGAAAATCGAAAGGACATGCGCGCCCTACTGGAAAATCTCAGGAGAATCCTGTACCTTTCCACAATGGTGATTGAGCAACTGGACCCAAGGCTCGACACCTTCTTCAATGTCAACACCATGAACGAACTTAACAAAGCAGAGAGAAGAATCAAAAAACACAAAAAGCGAGAATAGGTGACTCAAACCAATCAATTCAACAATCACCTCCGAAGGGAATAATAGGAGAACTCGTATGGATAACGTTATATAACCCTGTTCGGCTGTTCACCATGGCGTGTGCGGGTCGCTCAGCTTTGTTTAACAATCACTCAGCACAGACATCGTATGGTAGTGGTGGAATGGAAGACTTTTTCAAAACCTACAGGGATCCGAAGTTCGCGGGCAGGTTGGCCGAAACCATAAAGAATCTGGCTCCGGAGAGAAGGGTGAAGTTTGTTCACGTGTGCGGGACAGCCTAGAAAACCCTGCTAGACCCCGAGACACGAGCAGACCATAAGCAAACACGGCCTGAGAACCCTTCTCCCCGAAAACGTGGAGGTAATCGCGGGTCCCGGATGTCCGGTCTGCGTAACCCCCTCACTCGTCCTAGACGAGGCCATCGAGCTCGCGAGGAGAGGCGTCATCGTCACAGCCTTCGGCGACCTCATGATGGTTCCCGCCACCAAAACCTCCCTGGCCGGTGTGAAGACCGAGGGGGCGGACGTGAGAATCGTCTACGGGCCACACGACGCCGTTGAAATCGCCGAGAAGAACCCCGACAAAGACGTGGTCTTCTGCGCGGTGGGCTTCGAAACAACGGCGCCGGGAATCGCCTCCGAGCTTTTGAGGGGGGTCCCAGAAAACTTCAGCATAATAAGCGCACACAGACTCATCCCACCATCAATGGAGCTATTGCTCGGCATAGGCGATCTCCAAATCGACGGTTTCATATGCCCGGGTCATGTGGCGACGATAATAGGTGTTCGCCCGTTCAGGTACTTTGCGGAGGCCTACCGCATGCCTACCGTCGTGTCCGGCTTCGAGCCCAACGATGTTCTCCTCTCCCTAGCCATACTCCTCAAACAGTTGAAGGACGGGGAGCCCCGATGCGAGAACGAGTACGTTCGACTCGTTAAGGAGGAGGGCAACCTCAAGGCTCAGAAAATACTCAGTGAAGTGTTCGACGTAGCCACGGCGCACTGGAGGGGAATAGGGCGGGTGCCGAACTCCGGCTATGTTCTCAAAAAAGAGTTTGAAGACTACGACGCAGAGAAGAAGTACGAGCTCTCAATAGAAAACTCCGTGGACATCCATCCAGGGTGCAACTGCCACCTAGTGATAATCGGGAAAATCTACCCCCCGGAGTGCAAACTGTTCGGAAACATGTGCACACCCGAAAAACCCTACGGGCCGTGCATGGTATCCAGCGAGGGAACCTGCAGAATATACTACAAGTACGGAGCCCACTTCAAGTAGAAAATCGCTGCACCACGAATCAGCGGGCCAAACCGTGGTCTATCTGCGACTCTTTTTAATCCAGATTTTTTCACATGTGTGTTAGCGTCCCTTTTTTACTTCGCGTTGCTCAGAGTGGTTTTTGCCAGACGGAGGGTGCGTTCTGCCAGGTGTGAGATTCGACTGTTGTTGAAACCCGTGACGAAGCTTTCAACCCTGTCATTTAGGGGTTCCACCCATTTCTTCGGCAGGTTCTCTGCACCCAGGATGACGCCGAGTATCGAGCCCGTTGTTGCGCCGTTGCAGTCGGTGTCGAGTCCCCCCATAACGCTGATTGTCACGCTTTTCTCGTAGTCACCCTCCCCGTAGAGGAGGCCCATGAGAACGAGGGCCGCGTTGTCTATGGTGTGCACAGGGCTGTAGTGACCGTACTTTTCCATGATTCTCTCCCATGTGCTTCTCCAATCGCCGTGCTTTTTGCTCCAGCCAACTGTGTCCCTCACAGCCTCTGCAAGCCTCGACTGTCTAGGAATCTCCGACAGGCCAATTCTGATTATCTCCTCGATGTCGCCTGTTGCGAAGGCTGCGCTTAGCATGGCGCTCACGAACATCTCGCCGTACGCCCCGTTCTTCGTGTGGGAGAGGCTGGCGTCCTTATACGCGAGTTCGGCTCCGAGTTCTGGTCTTCCGGGCGTCACGTAGCCCCACATGTCCGCCCTGATCTGTGCGCCTATCCACTCCCTATACGGGTTCATAAATATGGCTGTTTCTGGGGGGTTGAGGCCGTTGACAAGGTTTCTGTAGGCTGCGCGTTCTGCCGTGTAGACCATGAGGTAGGGAGCTTGGTCAACCACACTGTGCCAACGTCCGCCATGGTGAAGTCTAGACCCATAGTTTCAAGGACATGGAGATTCAGAATCGTGTAATCAACATCGTCGTCGCGGGGCATTCCGTCTATGTTGCCCAGCAAGACCGTTGGGTTTAGGAGTCGGTGTTTAAGCCAGTCAGGAGCATCACCAGTTTCGGGTAGCGGTGGAAAATAGTTTCTGAGCGGGTAGGCGTCCGCCCTTCTCAACCATTCCTCAATCTGCTCCCGGCTCAGGAATTCAACTGGTTTACCGAGGAGACAGCCCGCACACCTCCCGAGCCAGCCTCCATAAATCTTGTCCAGAAGCTCCCTCTCCGAGAGCTCAAAATCCATACTCCTCGGCCCATCAGGCCGATCAGCCCTTATAGCAGACAGGTCCACGGGTTCCCTGTAGGGAAAGTCGGGTCTTAACCGGCACATCTCTAGGTCTCTCAGAAAACCCTCAAGCTCCGAGCGGTTCACCTCTTCCTTTCTCCCTGTAAACCTCTTCTCGACTTCTGCAACATCATAGCCTTCCTCTCTCCTCTGAGTTATCTCATCGGCCACCAACCGCTCAAGTTCCTCAAGACCCACCATACTCCTTCCATCCTCAAAAAGTAGGGGTGGATAACACTTCACCCTAATGGCTTAAAAATCTAATTTAAGAGTCACAGTGCCCGACGGCAGTCGGAAATTTTGAACCCCCTCACTAGGGGTAATCAGGGTTTGCTGTTGTTTGGCACACAAACGTTTTAAGCAAGCAGTGCTTACTGTTTCGGTTAATCGCGGAAGGTAGCGAGACACGCTAATCCTCTTACTGGTTGGTGAGTTTGTTCCGCGTCTTGAGGCGAAGAGGCGCGTTGCTGCATTCGGAAAGTGTGTGGTGTACGTGTTGTTTGGTGTGCTCGCAGAAACTTGGTTTCTTAGCCTCTCTATGTGGAGAGTTCATGTTGATACGGAGAGTAGCTTAACCAGCTTCGCCGGGAAGTCTGCTCAGCGTTGCTCATCCGAGCATCGTTCCCGTCCAGAGTTGGAGAGTGGTTAAATGGAAGTGTTTGGGTACGCTGGTAGAATCCTGCGTGTTAATCTCACGGATCGAGAGTGGAAGGCGGAGCCATTAGATATGAGCGTCGCAAAGAAATTCATCGGAGGCTTCGGGGTGAACAACTGGCTGGCCTACAATCTAATCGAACCGGATGTGGACCCCTTGTCTCCCGAGAATCCAATAATCGTGGGAGCTGGTCCCCTGGTGGGTACTATGGCCCCCTCAACGAGCAGGGTTATGGTGACCACGAAACTGCCAATCAACGGTGCGGTGGCTTCGGGAAGCGGCAGCATGGGTTTCGCCGCCAACATGAAGTGGGCTGGATACGACCACCTAGTGATAACAGGCAGGGCGGAAAGCCCCGTTTACCTCAAGATTTTTGACGACGATGTGGAGATTTGCGCCGCGTCTGACCTGTGGGGCAGAGACCTCTACGAGACCGACGACATGCTGAAAAAGAAGTACCATGGACGGTGCAGCGTGATAGCCACGGGGCAAGCAGGAGAGAACCTTGTAAGGTACTCCTTCGCCCTCGTCGACAAGACCGCAACCGTTGGTAGGGGCGGCTTGGGAGCCGTAATGGGCTCAAAGAACCTGAAAGCCATCGTGGCTCGAGGCACGAAGGGAGTAGGGGTCAAGGATGGCAAGAGATTCATGAAGAATGTCGACGCGATGCTTGAGCGGATGAAGCGTTATCCTCTCCGAGAATTCTGGCAGCAGTACAGCTTCATGGCCGCGTGGGACGTGATCTGGAATCTCTACGGCTTCCTACACGACAACTGGAGTAAACCCTACCCCCCAGAGGAGGCTAACAAGAGATTCGGAAAGGAGAGATTCCACGAGCTCAAAAAAAGGGTGATTGCGTGTCCCTCCTGTCCAATCGGGGATAAAGAGATACTCGAGGTCAAAAGCGGGGAGTACAAGGGAACAACCACCCCCACATCCTCCTACCTCAACTCCCTGTGGTTCTTCGTGAACTGCGAGGACTGTGACGCCAACCAGGCGGTCAAGGCTCTAGACAAGATATCCAGATACGGCCTCGACATAATAACAGTGAGCCAGGTATTAGACCTGTTTGTCGGACTCTACGAGAAGGGAATAATCACCAAGGAGGACACGGGCGGCTTGGAGCTCAGAAGAGACTTTAAGAGCCTAATGGGCCTGGTGGACAAGATAGCGTATAGGGAGGGCTTCGGCGACATACTGGCGGAGGGAATGGTGCAAGCAGCCAAGCTGGTGGAGAAAGACATCGAAAAACACGTTGTCCACATTAAAAACCTGAGCATAGTGTTCGACCCCAGAAACTTCGGCTTGGGAAGCATGGAGTTCAGCCAGGTCGTCAACCCCATGGGTGCTCACGTAGCATGCGGCGGCTCACCCACCTACATGCCCGGAAGCGACGCTGAAAAATTCAGAAGACACGGCCAGAGAATGGGACAACCCGAGGAAGCCATAAACAGGGTCTTCGGCCACCCCACGGGACTGGACATAGGCAGACTAACCAAGTTCGGCGAGGACTGGTACTCCGTCCTGAGCTCGCTGGGCGTCTGCGCACGAGGACACATAAACCGCTTCTACACAATAAACATATGCGCAGACTTCT
>JAUQYY010000224.1 GCA_030587505.1 Candidatus Sigynarchaeota archaeon | reverse complement strand
TTGTGTCTATTCTCTTTATGCCTAAAGCTTAAATATTCGTTTAAGGCTCTAACACTCGAGGAGTACACGCGAGACTTTTAGGCTGTACTCTAAGGCTATTAGGGGTTTCAATTTGCTAGGCAAACACACTTCCAAACAGATTATCGGAACAAAAAGCGAAGTTCTGAAAGGAAAGAAGATAGTTCTCTGCATCACTGGCAGCGTAGCCGCCATGGAATGCCCTATAATAGCAAGGGAGTTAATGAGAGACGGGGCAGAAGTCTACGCGGTGATGTCACCGGCAGCAACTAAGCTCATCTCCCCAGACCTGATGGAGTGGGCCACGGGAAACCCCGCTGTAACCGAGCTGACGGGGAAGGTTGAGCACATATCCCTTGCGGGTGATCATCCCGACTCCGCCTCGCTGGTTTTGGTTGCACCCGCGACAGCCAACACAATTAGCAAAATTGCTCACGGGATAGATGACACCCCCCCAACAACAGTAGTGAGTAGTGCAATGGGCGCCGGGATTCCCATAGTGATTGTCCCAGCCATGCACGAGTCCATGTTCCGCCACCCGATCATTCTCGAAAACATTAACCGCCTCAGATCGCTCGGCATCGAGTTTGTGGGTCCAAGGTTTGAGGAGGGCAAGGCGAAGATTGCACACATAGACACCATCGTGGCTTACGTTGTGGAGGTTCTAACCAGGCCTAAGGACATGAAGGGGTTGAGGGTTCTTATAACTGCGGGTCCAACCAGGGAGTACATAGACGCCGTGCGGTTCATCAGCAATCCGAGCTCGGGTAAGATGGGCATCTCACTCGCCATCGCAAGCATCCAGAGGGGGGCGGAGGTGACCCTGGTGTACGGGCCGGGTACGGTGGAGCCCACGCCGCTCACGAAGGTTGTGAATGTGGAGTCAACGCGGGAAATGCTCGATGCCGTTGTTACGAGGTTGAAGAAGGAGCATTATGACATAATGATCTCCACCGCCGCTGTCAGCGACTATGGTCCAGAGATGAAGATTAACGCGAAAACCCCTTCGGGAAAGAAGGATTTCACCGTGAGGTTTGTTCCGCTGCCCAAGGTTATTGACACGGCCAGGAAGGTCGCTCCGGATATATTTCTGGTGGGATTCAAGGCGGAGTACAATGTTCCGAAGGAGCAGTTAATTAGCTGTGCGCTCAACAAAATCAGGAAGGCGAATCTGGACCTCATAGTTGCTAACGACATCTCGCAGGAAGGAGCGGGATTTGCGTCCAACAACAACGAGGTTTACGTGATTGACAAGAGCGGTGAGGTAACACACATTCCACTAAGTCCGAAGAGGGTAGTAGCCTCAAGAATTCTTGACATCGTGGTTAAAAAGTACAGGGAGAAGATTCGGGAACTCCAGAAAAGCAGTCCAAGCCCTAAGATAGATCGGGAGTAGTCTCAAAAGGATAAGGGTTTATCTGTTTGCTGCCATTAATATCGCTTTAGCGAAGTGCTCTGGCTTAACGCCCACCAGTGTTACTTTCCTCTCGTCAAAAAACCTGTGGACGACGCTATCTACCATGTTGACGGGAACTCCTAAGAGGTTTTCTTCGAGTTCTTCCAGTTCCTCTTCGGGATGCATGTAGAAATCCCCTGTAATAAGTATCTCAACTATTTTTCCCTCGGATGTTTCTACTCTGGCCTCCACCAGCTTTCCGCCTGGAACTTTTAGCTCCGCGTTTCCCAACGCTTATTCCTCCTCCTTGGATTTGATTGTTACTAGGATTTCTTCTCCCTCGCTAAGATTTAATCTTTCCCTCCTGTTGGGTATGAGTTTAACAATAGGCTGTTTTAAGCACATATACAACGATAGACCCCGCAAATCCACTCCATCGCAACACACACGTAGCGGTTTGAGCCTTATCGCGGCTAGGTTCCCCTGTCTCTCAACAACATCACCGATGTGAAGATCGCCTACGAAAGCCTTCTGTCCGGGGTTAGAGCCATTCTTTAAGAGAACTCCTCCGAAGCCGTAATGAGGCAGTCCGCAGTCTAGGAGGCCTGGTTCACCGTTCATTCTGGTTACGAAGCCGCTGAACATTCCCGTTCGGATAATCATCCGCCTATCGGGCTCCACCAGCGTGTAGTCTGTTCTTACGTCAATCACTGTGCATTTGAAACTGTTATCCGGCTCAGAGTATTCCACTTTCTCAATCCGCGGGAGACGTATAGGATGAGACCCTCTTGCGCGGATGGCGTCCCAAGGGTTTCTTACCTCTAGGTGTATGTGTGGGTCGGTCCAGAAGTTGAAGAACCCGCTCCTGATTAGGTTTCCTAGGCAGTCACCCGCTTCCAGTTCCTCGCCTATACTCGCTGTTGGATACACGTGTAGTATTTTTATCAAATAGTTAGGGTTCTCGGCGCTTTCGAGGAGTGTTAAGTAGTCGGTTTCTTCGGCGCTGAAATTTTTCCGTATCGGAGCTTTAACCTTCCGGATGTCCACCACCCTTCCGGGGGAAGGGCAGGGTGCCTCCGCTCCGAATTTTCCCGGACCGAGGTAAATGTCAACGGCAACCCCGTGATTGTGCGCGTAGTAGGGAGAGTTGAACAGAGAAATGTACTCGAAGCAGTCTGACAGGTAGATGGAAACCCCACAGCTTTCGGCAAGCTTGATCCTGTTCAAAGCGGACACCATGTTGGAAAAGTTATTAAAGCTCAGCGCTTTTTTGTACCTACAACGATTCCTACTTGTTCACTAACTTGGTAAATGTGGGCAAAAGGCTTAATAAATAGAATGGAAAGCCTCCAATTAACAAATGTTTTCTTTATCCATGTGGATAAAGAG
>JAUQYY010000216.1 GCA_030587505.1 Candidatus Sigynarchaeota archaeon | reverse complement strand
ATACTTCTTCGGAAATCTCAGCCCCAGAAGGTTTCTCCTACCCGCTTCACGGTAAAAATCATGGGGGTAGTCAACCTCCTCTGCGTCCATGGCTCTTAGCAACTTTGGGTCTACCCATTTCACGAAATCTTTAACCTCGTCTCTTAGCTTAAGGTGCACATCATCCAGGAAAATGTCGTTTTCTAATACCAACTTTAAACCTCCACAATAAAATTATGTCCTATATTTATAGGAGTTACGCAGCTGATTTAAATCTTGGCGTCGACTATTAAGTATTACCGATGTTTGGATGGTCTATGTTCCACCCGTCTCTTTTCCTGAGGGTGAGGTCGCAGTCCCTTGTGAACCTTGAGAGCAGGATGAGCGCTCCTAGGCCGTAGCCGCCTATTACTATAAGTTGGGGATTAGTGAAACCCCCTAGTCTTATCGGATATGTGGAGTATCGCTTTCAGGATTTCTTGCTCTCGCTTCTTCACCATTTCTACTGCTCTAGACAAACTCCGCCACCTTTTCAACGGCTTCTTCTATTAATTCTTGGACACCGCTCTGCTTCAGGTTCGCCGCTCTGACCTTGAACCTGTTGTTTCTTAGCCTCCTGTTGAGCATTGCGCAGCCGTATCTTATTGCTGTCCACACGCGTGTGTGGGTTCCGGAGATTCTCTTTCACCTGCCTAGCTGTCTCAACTTGTCGAGGTTGACTTCGTTCCTCTTGAGGTATAGTGTGGAGAGGGCGTCTGTGAAGGCCCATTCGGCCATGCAGCTGACTATGCAGGACTCTGGTGCTTCGACAAACAGTCTGTCAATCTTCTTGTACTCGTAGGGCATCTTGGGGTGGTATTCCACTTCGAAGATCCAGCCCATTCGCTGGGCGAATCTTTCTAATGCGTTTTTGTGCGATTGGTTTTCGACGGCTACGGTAGACGTTTCTGTGGACGAAGTCGTGGTTCCATATGCTTGCGGCGGTCTGCTTAATTAGGACCTTGAAGTGCTTGTCTCTGGCGAGGAAGTCCCATACGTCTCTCTTCTCGGGGATATAGTACCATCCCCTGTGCACTTTTTGGTACCTCTCCTGACTTTCTCAGCCTGTACGGGTATTCCTTAGCTCTGGGTTTGACTCGCTTGGCTTCTCAATCTCTTGAAAAGTGGTGCTTCGGAGGCATTGGATGTGGAGGTTTGTTTATGCGAGGAGCATGAATAGGGGGGCTGGTACCGCTGCGTGGTTTGTGGCTGTTTGGGTTTCTCTGCCCGTGTGGATTAGTATTCCTCTTGTTTTTAGCTGTTGGCTTGTTTTTGCCAGTTTTTTGACGTAGTTGGTGTCGACTTTCTCACTGGGGTATACTGCTATGGGGGTTAGCCTTCCTCGGATGTCTATTAGGAGGTCTATTTCTTTTCCGGGTTGGGGTTTGTGGTAGAATATTTTTCTTTTTAGGAGGCGTGTGTCTTGGATGTGTTCTAGGGTTAGTATCATGTGGGCGGTGTTGCTGGCGATTATCATTTCTGTTGTGACTGGTTTCCATGTTTCATGGGTGTTTAGGGCCGTGGTGTAGGGGTCTCTGCTTCCGGCGCTCATGGCTTTTAGGGCGTAGAACATTAGGGGGTCCCAAAAGTAGTACTTCTTGGGGCTTTTGGGTGGAGGGCTGCGTGTATCTAGCTGCTTTAGTTTTGGGACTTCGAGTAGGACGAACGCGTCTACCAGGTAGTCTAGGTACTGTTTGACGGTGTTGTGCGAGATTCCCAGCCTGCCCGCCAGCTTGTTTGTGCTGGTCTCCTTTATGGGGACGGCTTCGAAGGGGCCTCCCGGGGCTCTCAGCAGCTCCCACAGAACGTTGAATAGGGTGTCTTCGTTTAGGCGCCACCTTAGCGCGTCCTTCGCCGCGAGGTCGACATACTCGGTGTAAACATTGGGGTTTATTCTCCCACGCTCGAGGTGCTGGCGGACGGCTAGGGGGAATCCTCCGGTGAGGAGGTAGTCTTCAAAGTAGGCGTAGAGCTCGTTTATGTAGGCTTCCGCCATCTCCAGAATCCGGGGCACTCCGCCTCCAGGGGTGGTTAGCTCCACGAATGCTTCGAGCTTCTCCTCGGTTCCCAGACCGTCCTCCAGGTCTCTAAGCGTGTGCCTGCCGGCGAGCTGTTCTCGGTAGTAGACGTACTCGGCGAACTTCATGGGAAGCAGCAGCTTGTCGTTGCCGTCCTCCAGCATTACTCCCCTCCTGAGTCCGAGGACCTCAGAGGCCTTTCTAACGTCCAAACTGTGACTCCCGGTGATGAGCAGCTTAACCCTATTCCTTGTCAGGATCCCCGTGTCGTACAGGTCCTTCACGGCGAACTGCCAGTCCCGCAGGCTGCTCACCTCGTCGAGGAGGACGTACGCGTCTCCGGGATAGCCCGCTCTCCTGGCGAGGAAGTCTCGAATCAGGCTGGCTAGGCCCTCAACACCACCCATCCCCGGTCTGTCGCAGCGAATGTAGACCACCTTCAAGGGGTTCAACTCGCCGGGACTGGTGATGCTGCGCATAAGGAGTTCCGTGAGCAGGAGCTTCAGGAGGGTGGTCTTCCCCACCCGACGCGGGCCCCGCAGGCTTATGAGAACGTAGTCTCCGGCCGCGTCGGAGAGAACGTTTTTCTTCAGGGCGGGGAGAAGCTGCGGCATCCAAATCTCCTCAATCCTGAGGGTGGAGCCGGGCTTTTTGAGCTGGCCCAAGTCGTGGTCGCGCTCCCCTACCTCCTCCGCAAGGAGTTCCAGGTTCCGCTTCAACTTCTCCGGTGATCGTCTGGTCTCCTCGTCCACTTTTTTCGCGAGGTCCTCTAGGAATCCCAGAAAATCGGGTCTCCACCACCAGTTATCCTCAACTAGGCTTGAAATTGACAAGATTCACCACTATTCTTGTCAATATACTGACAAGTTAAAAGTGTTTCGCGTGGTCTAAAATCGGCCCCCACGTAACCATCTCCTTAAATCATAACACCTGTTACTGGTTCTTCTCGAAGTCATGGTAAATCTTGCAACAATAGTTCTTCGCTAGTGTTTGAATCTACCTATTTTTAGGTAGGGAGAAAATCTATTCGAAGAAAGAAGTTGGGGATTTATTGGGTTTCCAAAATTGCGGAGTCACATATCTGTTTTGGTGAGCAGAGTCGCGTTTTGATGTTTTATCACCTTTCGCTTCTCGATATGGCATCAACTAGAAACTTCACGTTGTTGTATACTATATCAAAGTCGGGTAACTCTTTCATCTGGTGTCGGAGTGAACTTTCCCAAGCGTTTCTGAAATCCTTTTTTCTGGTTGACAAACTATCAGGATCGACACTAACCCTTTTTAAACTTGAATTTCTTGTATATGATTCCGGAAACATCTAATCCGAGTTTCGAAAGGTACCATACGTCGTACAAATCCCTTGGCCTAGTTCTCTGGAATAGGGACCTTATCTTTTCTACAAAAATCTCTTCTAGTGGGTAGGTCAGTACCTCGGCTTTGCAATCATCAGAATATGGGTGAATTATTCTTCTCTTTTCTGGTGGGAGGATCACAATCTCTTTCTCCTTTTTCGTTATGTCTATCTTTATTCTTAAAGGGTTGCCGGTTTTTCTCAGAATTCTAAAATAAGCTGTAGCTTCGTGTCCGTTTTCAACTTCCTTAAATTCGATATTCTCTTCGAAATCAATTCCGCTCTCCCTTTTTGCTTGTCTTACGGCTTCGTTGATCTTCTCCTTTACTTTGTCTGCTTCCAAGTTTTCGAGCATTGTAAAATCTAAATCGTCCGAAAACCTGTAATTTTTAATGTATACCTTTCTGATGCCTGTCCCGCCTTTCAATGCCATCTTGAGTCTGGATAGACTTGCTAGGAGCCAGTCTTGGGCATAATCTCTTTCCACCGTCGTTTCTGGCACACCGTTTTTCCTTGCAGATTCTCTTATTTCAAACTCGGTGATCATTCCAATTCACCTATGTCGAGATTGATTATCAGCTTCCACTTACTGCTCGTTTTTCCCTTCTCGGGCATTGTGGGATCGAGAAGCAGGTAGTTCCTCGCCTTGGTCTTTTGGAGTCTTATTTTTAAGTCTAAAACGTCACATAGGTACCCGAGTCTTCTTATAACCCCGGAGTTCCCAATCTTAACAGCGTATTCGGATAACTTTTTGAAATCGAATTCGCCGTGCTTCAAAGCTTTTGCAACTTCGATCACCCCTCCGCAGTGCTCAGGCTTGTCTAAGCAATCAATAATTGTTTTTTCCCTATCTGTCACGTTAACTTGAAACTCGTCGATCCATGTGTTTTCAATGCCGAAGAACTTCCTTTCTTTTATCTTGATGATCTTGTATCTTACTCCAAATATTTCTAATTTCTGCCTTTTCTTCCTCGAAGTTGTCTGAACAAAGACTGTTGTGGGTATCTGCTCCGTTAAGCCATGGTGGTTGAGGGCTGACCAGTAGGAAATCGCCGATGGATTTACGAGTAGAGAACCGATAACGAATTCGTTCAGCGTGTACTTGCCTTTTCTTGCACCCAAGGGTATTACCATATACTTCCCCTTTTCTATTCTTTCAATCCACCCTTTCTTCTCAAGTCTCGAAAGGAGAACCTTGAGAACATTCTTATCTACCCCGCTGACCTTTGCAGCTTCCTTAACCGTGAATACTCTTCTCCTTGCTAATTGGTCAAGAATCTTTATTCTCATTTTGATGCACCATCATTAACAATTCTGTTAACTTTGGTGTATAATTTTGAGATAATAATTTCGCCACTCTTAAATCTATCTGGAGAGGGAGGTTGGGGTTTCCAAAATTGCGGAGTCGCGTATCTGTTTTGGTGAGCAAATTGGCGTTTTGATGTTTTGTCTCCTTCTGCTCTTCGATATGATTAACTAGAAATCTCATGTTGTTGTACACTGGATTGAGGGTGGGTAACTCTTTCATCTGGTGTCGGAGAGCTGGGTGTTTCTGTTTTTTCTGGTTGGCAACCTGTTAGGATCGATACCAACTTTTGAGTTTGAATTTTGTGTGGTGTTCTGGTGGCTTTTTTCTGGGGTTCTTTTGGTTTCGGGGTTTTGGTTTTCTTCTTTTTGTTTGGTTGGGTTTTATGGTAAGAGTTGTCAAAAAATATATATTTTTGCTCAGTCTTACTATTCCTATGAACTGGAAAAACGCCGCTTTTAGAATTTTGAGGGAGAGGTTTGGCAACACCAGTTTCTACGCTGCCGAGGCCGTTGACCTTCTGCGGCGGGAGAAGGGTTACAGGCCGGGTACAACCTACCGTGTGCTCCGGGATCTTCTGGACTCGGGTAAGCTTGTGAGGGTTGGATACGGTGTCTACATGGCTAGGAAGCCTGGAGAGGGGGTGCCTGCTTCGCCGCGGCTTCCTCCCGGCGTGGAGAGGGTTAGGAAACTTCTCTTGGAGCGGGGGGTGGAGTTTATGATAACTGGTCCGTCTGTGCTGTACGGGTATATGCACTCGCTTCCGAGGAGGATGATTCACTTGGTGTACACTGTGAAGGGTTCGGGAGAGTACGTGGCTAAGATTCTCGGAGAGGAGTTTGAGGCGCTGGTAAACCCGAGTGAGGCGGAGGTCAACGTTGCTCTCAGCGTCGCGGACAAGGACGTAGTTGTTGTTAGGGAGTTCTCCGGTCTTTACGGCGGGCGGGACGGTGTGGCCTCCCTGGAGCGGGCGTTGGTGGACCTCTACTTCGAGAGCACACGTCACCGAATTCCCTTCCCCACGGATGAGGCGGGAAGAATACTCTTTTCAGCCTTGAGAAACGCGAAAATCGATTACTCCCGGCTGAACAAATCCGCTTCAAGGAGAGGTGTTGACGGAGAGCTGAGAGCTATAATAAAGGAACTCGGTGTCGACGCTCCAGCCAGGATGATGAAGAACACTAAGAGAAACAAACATGTGAACTCCGTCCTGAATGCACTAAGAAGAGGAGTTTAGAATGAGCCAATTCGACACTCTACTAATTCACGGAACTCATGCATTCTCTGAAGAGGAGCTATCCAGCAGAGCTGAAAAGTATGGGTTCTCTCAACCACTAATTCTGGAGCTGTTTGCGTGGGACTATGAGCTGGCTGTTCAGTTACAAGAAATCTCTGACGCTCTTGTTCTTAAGGGCGGAGCCGCGGTGCAACTCCATCTTCCACCAGAGATTCAGAGGGGCAGCGTCGACCTTGACTTCATAACATGTCTTCAGGAGAAAGAGCTTAACCAGCTCTTCAGCGAGCTGTCTCGGAAGTTTAGAGGATTCGAACCCTTTTTTCAGTTCACAAGTTACATTCCCAGAGTTCCGAAGATTAACCTGCCACTGAGTAGTTATGATGTGATTCTACCCAGCGTGTTCCAAGAAAATTGCCGCATCAAAATAGACATTCTAACAAGTGATATTTCACTGCCAACTGTAAAGATGAGGGATGTTGAAACCTTCGCGATAAGAGTCTCACGAGTGAAGACTATCAGTCCCGGCGCTCTAATCGGCGATAAACTGCTGACTCTCGCCAGAAAGACGGTGGGAATCGAAAGCGAGGAGGCCTACCCGAAACAAATTTACGACATTGAAATGTTAGCCTTCAAAAGTGGGAAGCTTACACAAAGGGACATAAAACACGCAGCTAAAGCTATTAAAAAGATCGTGTCAGAGGAGGCTAGATTCAGAGACATTGAAACCTCTCCAACGGAAGTCTTGGAAGACGTGAGGAATACTATGGAACACTACTCACAAGTCGACCTTTCTATTGGAAGCTCCTCGACGAAGAGAAGCATTAACAACTTCCAGCAATTATACGTGAATAAGGCGGAAAGGTCAACAAGGCTCTACGAGTGGAGTTCAAGAGCGCTTAGAATCCGATTTCTCGCCACCCTGATGCAATCCTACCTTTCAAAAAGAATAAACGCAAATCAGGTGTTGCGTTCAATCCAGAAAAGCCAAGAGATCTCTTCGCGGATAAAGGAGACCAACAGAAGAAACGTGCTGAAACTTCGCAAGGAACTGCTAGCTTACGCAGAAAACCTCATACCACGCTTCAAAGAATTGAAAGGCAAACCTTTAGAGAGAGTCCTATGGCAAGTTCTAACACCAGGAAACATGGAAAGCGTAGCAGAACTCTCCAAAAGATGATTTCCTATTTACGCGTTTTCATTGAAACTTGGATATTCTTTTTTCCTAGTTCTGGGATTATGGAAAACATAAATTAACTGGTGGTGTTAGTAGGTTAAGTGAATGAATGGTGTTGTTCCGAATGAGGCGGATCGGGGATAAATTGGAGAGGTTGCTTAAGCAGATTGAAGCTTATCCTGAGGTTGTTGCTATTTTTCTTTTTGGGTCTCAAGTGAGGGGGACGAACAAACCTCTCTCGGATGTGGACATAGCGGTTGTTTTAAAGGAGCCCGACTCGAGAATTGAGGCTGAGATAGGTAGTATGTATTCCGAGGAACTTGATGTTGTGCTTTTTCACCGTCTTCCGCCTCACATCCAATTTGAAGTCCTAAAGTACGGGAGAGAGATTTTTTGTAGGGATGAAGACCTTCTACTAGATATAAAGAGAATCGTGTTGAGGAACTACCTTGAGAATTCTTGGCTTTATCGAAGGATAGCGTCGGATGTGCTGGAATAGGGCTTGTTGAGAACATACTCAGGTTCGAAAGACATCTTGCTAATGCAAAAAAATTGAAGGACAAAGACATCTCAGATTATTTTGTTTATAACACGCTGGCAATGGAATGTTTCCAGGCCGTAAACGCACTTATTGAAATAGGGGAACACGTAATCACGAGGGAAAAGCTGGGTTTTCCCTCAACCTACAGGGAAATCTTTGAAATTCTCAAAAACGAGGGAATGATATCCGATGAGGTTTTCAAACTCTGTCAAGAGACTCGTCTTTTTAAGAAATCTGATCGCTCATGAGTATTACCGGATCAGAGAGGATGAACTTATAGAAATGGTGGAGCTGCTTCAGAGTGTAAATAGCTTAGTTCAGAAGGTAAAGTAAGAGAAACCAGTAAGCCAACTCGCACCTAGGGATCACAGCACCTCTC
>JAUQYY010000199.1 GCA_030587505.1 Candidatus Sigynarchaeota archaeon | reverse complement strand
CCTCCACTTAGCCCGAATAATTCTCCCGTCAACCTCCGCCCCCACCTCCCTAACAACCACAAGAACATTACTCTCATAGAGCAGATCATCCTCACGGGGAAGAGCAATGACACTAACAAGCCGGTCTCCGAGCTGGAGGTATAGCAGTTGTGCGAACAGATTGACGAGCCGCGCCCACTCAGGGTCGCCGTCAAACAGAATCACGTAGCGCGGTATTGTGGAATCCGACTTGGACAACTCAACAACCCCTTCTGTCAAAGAAATATCTAACTCTGACAATTTAAAAACATTTTTGAAGGGGGCACGAGGCATGATGTAGTAAGTATGTACTTTATCTTTTTTTGGGTTTGTTGGTGGTTTGTCTATCTCCCTTTTTAAGCCTTGATTCCCGGAAAGAAGCCCTCATAAATCTCCCTTCACAACCGCTAAGTCACATACACCCCCTCAAAAAACATACTTGTTACATCGTGTCTGATTCTTTGAGAATGTTTATAAAAGGGGTAACACAGATTCAAGCTGTAGAAATTTTTCGAGGTGAAATCGTGGCTTCCAAAATTCCGGAATCACTTGTGTTTGAGGTTACTGTTGATTGGGACAAGTCCACTGGAGGAGAGGCAACCATAGCAAACTTTCCGAAACTGAAAATGGACCTATCCTCAGATTTTGGAGGACTGGAGCGATACTACTCCCCAGATGACTTGTTCCTAGCCGCACTCGGAGGATGCCTCCTCAACACGTTCAACTTCCTAAGAAAAAAGATGAGATTCGAGCTAATAGACTTTAGAATATCTCTCCAGATGTACGTAAAGCTAGGTCGCAGCAAATTCAGAGTAACCAGAATCGAGGGAAAAGTGGATATCACCGTCCCCAAAGGAGAAAAAAAGAAGGGTGAGACATGCTTCGAATTAACCGAGGAGTACTGCCACCTGTGCAACTTCATCAAAAAAACCGTTCCAGTAGAGCTCACAGTAGAGGTGAAAGAAGCATAAAAAGTAGGGCTTGCCCAGATTTTGTTCCCGGATCCTCCAGAATTCAACCGTTAATCGCCTGGAGGTATGATTGGCAGGAGTAGGTGTGAGGGGTACTCAGGGTTGTGAAAGATCGTGTTTCTCATCTTTCTCCCGCTAAGGAGGTGGCTGAAAAGGAAGTCGGTCAGCTTGGTGGGTTCTCCGTCGTCGCTGCTTATCTCCAGGCCTATTCTGTGGCCTGCCCTGAAAACGTTTGAAGTTGGCAGGATTTCAATAGCGTACTCGTAGACTCTGTTGGGTTTTATGGGTTTGATTTTCCTGTGGGGATGATAGGGCTGCCAGGGTTTCGATTTGCGCTTATCCAAGTCTCTGTGTGAGGCTTTTAGCCACCCCTTGGTTAGAACAGTTCTCGTTCCGTCTGGAGCCACGTCCTCGATTCGGACTATCCAGTCTAGATCCGTGTCTGTGGAGAGAGCGTACAGGTAGAGAGCTATTGGACCCGTGAACTCCGTGTCCTCCTCAAATGGTTGTGTTTCGTATCTAACTCTGTACTTGGCCTTGTCCTTTTTTCTCTTGTTTAGGGGTTCGTAGATGTAGCTATCGGGTTTTTCACCGTCACCCGGCGGGTTTGTGTCCAGGAGCCCATTGTTGTGGAGGTAGTACTTCATCCACCTCGTTCTTGCCAGCGGCCACTCGTTTTCCATCCTCCACTGGTTGATTCCCATTACGAAGATTTTCACAGGAGGCTCCCTCATAATCCCGTTGTCGATTCCCTTAAGCCAGTAGTCGTACCACCTCAACATCTCATCGTGGTAGAGGTTGAAGGGCCTCACCATTTTCGGCGGTCCTATCAGCAGCTTCTTTGGAGCCTTTATGGACTCGAAAGCGGTGAACGCGCCCCTAAGATGCAAACCCACCATCATCCAGTCGCCGCCAACGTACGTGGGAATCTTTACCTTGGTTAATCGCCTATAGGGAGACCTCTCCCAGTACATTGGGCCATCCGTGGGGAACAGCAGCAGGTCGAGGGCGATAGGATTTATTTCCGGGTTCTTGAGTATCTGGACGAGGTCGGCCCTGTTTTTTATCGCGTCACTGTTTAGGGCCTTTTCAATCGCTTTCCCAAGTTTCTTCTTAAGCCGCTTCGGCGCCTCAGGCACCGCTCTAACGTGGTCCCTTAACCCCTGATACCATATGAGGGGAAACGCGATGTTGCAGATTCCGCCGTGATACAGGCAGTCACGGTAGAGGTCTGTGAACCCGTTGAAGGGAAAAATCGCCTTGAGATGGGGCGGGGGACGCTTCATCGACGCGAGCAGGTACTGGATTATCGCAAAGTAGGATATTCCCAACATCCCGACACAGCCATTGCACCACGGCTGCCTGGCTATCCACTCAACGAGGTCGTAGCCGTCCTCCTGCTCCTGCGGGGAGAAAACGCTGTGATACTCACCCTCAGATTTGAACGTGCCCCTCACGTTCACAATCACGTGCACGTAGCCCCTCCTCACAAAGTATTCACTCACACCCGCCTCTATGTCCGCCAGCTCGTGATCCTCAATTGTCTCCAGGTTCCTAGGTTCGAGTGGGAGATTCTGCTTGTCCTTATCGTAGGGTGACATTGACAGAAGAGCAGGGAACCTCCCAACGGCGTCGGGGCGATATATATCCGCCGCCAGCCGGGTGCCGTCACGCATCTCAATATAGACATCCTTCTCGACTCTCACCCCGAAAATTGGGCGTGAGCCCTTCTCTCTACCGGCCTTCATTTCCACTCACCCTAAAACATATTTACTAGGGAAACACTTCAGAATTAAGTATTAAGTAGCATAGAACAATTCAATGGTCTTTAACATATATAAGCTTTAAAAAACACAACACACCTCAACACTCGAAGTAGTTTGTTTATCGACGGTTCTTTTTTGGGAGCGGACTGGAATGTTTGAGGATTGGAACTGTCTGGTGTGCGGGAAGCCCGTGGAGCCTGGGGCGTGGTTCATAATTGTTCAGGGCGAACTGAGAGACAAACCGGTACACCTGAGCTGCGCCCTAGACAGTGGAAAATTCCCCCCAGCCAGGAGAGGAGCGCCGCCGAGAGAGCGTTGTCCAGTGTGCGGCGAGAAGATGAATCCGAATGAGGCACTCATACTCCTGGAACCCGAGAGCATGGTACATCTCCGCTGCGACGCAGAGAGTGTGAGAAACTACCTCGACCATCTAAGGGTCGTCCCGGTGATCCAAAAACTTGAGAAAATAGTACTGGGCTTGGAGGAAGCTCGAAGAAAATACGAGAGATTAAGGGAGGAGGGGCAAGTGGTGGTTTCGTGGACCTGTTTGAACTGCAATAAACCACTCCAGAGCAACAGGGAGTTTGAGAGAGGGGTACACATAAGCTGTCCCAGAATCACCTAAAGAAGCGGAGAACATTTTAATAGGAACAAAAACGTGTGTTTTCATCGATTTTCGACTCTTTAGGCAATATTTAAATACTCAGGATACCTCAATGGTAGTGTAGAAAAACAGTTAGGCTGACTTCAGCTAAGCTCTTTTTCTATCGAAAGTTTGTCAAGAAAGTTGAATAAAAATGCAAGAACAACGAGACGTTATTGTCGAAGATTTAAGACCAGGTCTTAAAGGAATAAATGTAAAATTTAAATGCGAATCAATCAACGACGAAAGAGAGATTGTATCAAGACAGACCGGCGAAACAATGAGGGTAACAGAAGCCCTCGTAGGGGATAGTTCGGGAAGCGTTTTACTAACACTCTGGAACGAGGACATAGACAAGATGGAAATAGGTCACATCTACCAGCTAACCAACGGCTACACCACAATCTTCAGAGGCTCACTAAGGCTGAACGCGGGAAGATACGGAAGCATAGAGGAAGTAGAAGACGCAGAAGAAATCGAGATAAACACCGAGAATAATCTCTCAGACAAGATCTACGAACAAGAATCCAGATACAGACCCAGATACGGCGACTCAGGTTCCAGGTACGGATCAAGACCATACAGAAGAGATAGAGGAAGAATATACTAAAACAACATCCTCAACCTTATGTTTTTAAATAAACATGAAAAATTTATGAAATTACACCCCTCTGCGCAGAGAGGTTTAATAAGCACACGCAACCGTGGCGATTCACTAATTTCTGTTCACTGTTTTAAAAGGACCTCAGCTGTCCACTTGTCTTTCACACATTTCTGAGCAGCGTATCGGTTGTTAGGAAGTACTCTGGATTGGATACTTGCCAACCGATTTGGCGGCTCGAACCATTGCTTGAATGTTTTTGTACGGCATTTCACGGGGTATCTCGCAGCCGAAGGCGAGCCAGTAACCCCCACCAGAACCAGCAGTGCGTATCGCGTCGGCACATGCAACATACATCTCATCGGGTGTTGCGTTCACCAGCTTGTTGTAGTTAAGATTGCCCATGATGGTGACCGTGTCCCCTATGAGCTTCTTGGCCCACGCCAGGTCCACTTGGTAGTCGAACTGAATCGCACCCCCAGGGTTTGTTTCCTTTATGAAGTGGATGCACTGGGGGACGTATCCGCAGCAGTGGATCAGAACGGGGAGCCCGACCTTGTTGATTCCCTGGCAGGATTTCTTCTCCGCTTGCAAAGCGAATTCCTCAAAGAATTGTGGAGACATCCAGTAAGCCGCCGCTTCCCCAGCTCCGATGAGATCAGCCCCCGCCTCGTACATCGCCCTCGCAACCTCGACGTTCCAGTCGGCGTACCAGTCTAGTATCTCCCTAAACTCGTCGGGGTGATCCTTCACGTAGAAGAGAGTCATGGGGTCGCCTCCTGCTAGTAGCGCAACCCCCTGGAAGGGCCCTTCTATCCAGCCGATGACGGGTACGTCGGGTCCCAGCTCCTTCTTCGCGATTTCAATTGCTTTGAGGCTCTCTGTGAGCCGCCCCGACTTCCAAGGGTCAGGCATATCAAGTTTCTTAAAGTCGTCGTACATGCTCCAAACATTCAGCGCTGG
>JAUQYY010000192.1 GCA_030587505.1 Candidatus Sigynarchaeota archaeon | reverse complement strand
AGTGACACTTACTCAGTGACAATTACTCTTAACAGTAACACAGCTTTTGATCTTATCAAACCTGGTAATACTGAATCGTACATGCTCAGTGTTGATATAAGGGGTGAAGTAAAAGATAAAAATGGTTACACATGGCCCACTTGGACTTATGAGTCATTCAATATAGACGTATATGCTCCACAATCGCCGGTAAAGATTGCTATTGTAGATATTCCATCAAAGATAATAGTTAACGATACTTTCCCCATTCAAGTTTCAGTTACAAATGAAGGCGAGTATTCCATAACAGATGTAAAAGTAGGAATATCCGAATTAGTAGGAGCTAATATAATAGGTGACAAAACTTTCACAATCGCGAAGCTGGAACCAAAGGCAACTGAGAATTTTACTTTTCAGTTAAAGGCCAAATTATCGGGTGAAACTTCAACTACAGTTTATGTTTCATACAAAAGCATCAATGGATATACCGTACATTACTGGGAATTTCCTTTCTGCCAGAAAAAAATAGATATTACAATAAGCAAGGTTCCAACGACGCTAACGTGTATGGTTTCATCAGAGAAAGTGACTGAGGGCGATAAAATAACGGTTTCCGGTAAACTGGAGCCTCCTATGAAACAATTTGTGACCGTGACTTTTACAAAACCTGATGGAACCACTATTGATAAGACTGTACTAACTAATGTTGACGGCTCTTATACTCTTGATTATACACCTGACGCTGTGGGCACCTGGAGTGTAAGAGCAAGTTGGGAGGGACTTTTAGAATTTGAAGGTTCCCAAAGTGATTCTGTATCTTTCACTGTAGAAGAGAAGAAAAGATGCATCATCGCTACTGCTACCTATGGGTCTGAACTTAGTCCACAAGTCCAGTTCTTAAGAGAATTCCGAGACAACATTGTATTGAAAACCTTTGCAGGAAAGAATTTTATGGAAGTATTCAATACTTGGTATTATAGCTTCAGTCCTCAGGTTGCTACCATAATCGCCTCTAATGAGTTCCTCAGGGGCATCGTCAAATTTGCTTTATACCCACTTATAGGAATACTGCACCTATCTGTCCTGACATATCAGATCTTCAGTTTTAACCCTGAAGTTGCTATTATAATAGCTGGTTTCGTTGCCAGTACATTAATTGGAGCCGTCTACTTTACACCATCTCTATTAACAATAGTTGTTCTAACAAAATACTATAAAAAGTGTGCAATTACATGGAAGAATGTCAAGCTAATTGGAATTTTATGGATAATATCCACAATTTTGATGATTTTAGGCGAAATTTTAACCTCATCATTTATAATGATGTTTGCAACAGGAGCGTTTGTCATCTTAACAATCAGCACAATAACAGTAATGATAATCAGAACGGTGCTAAAATATTGGGCATGAATGTTCTCGCTAATACGAGTTTCAATTATCCTTTCCTCTTCTCAGGACTTCTAGGGTGTACTAGAGTTTCCCCAGCATCCATAAGGTACGGAGAAACGCCAAACAATTAAATATATTAAAAAAGGGAATTTTATATGTATAAAATTATGAATTTGAAAACTTCTTGGAAATTGATTCCAAACACGCTCCTCCAACTACTCCAAGGGTCAGGACACAAAAAGCACAAAATCGGGACGAAAACAGGAAAAACGCACAGAAATCGAAGGGAAAGGTGTTGGTAGCGGGGCCTGGATTTGAACCAGGGATCTCTGGGTTATGAGCCCAGCGGGTTCACCTGGCTACCCCACCCCGCTTCACTTTGAAAGTATGGGCTGGGGTTTTAAAAGTGTTGCGTGGCTTTGTTGGTTGTTTTTGTTGTTTAGAGGTAGGTTAGGTAGGGGATTAGGGCTCCTCTTCTCACGGCTCTGTGTATCACTTCTGGGCCTCTTTCCTTGTATTCTTCTCTGGTTATCCACGATTTTGCGAAGCCTGGGTGGGATGCCAGCTTTGAGGCGCCTATCCATACGGAGTAAATCCTGTTTGGTGGGGCTGTCATGTGGATTTCTATGTCGGTCATTCCGTACTGGTGGCACAGCGCTAACAGCTCCTTCTTTAGGCGTTGTTCGAAGCCTGGGAACATCGTTGAGCCTCCGCTGAGGATTATGTTTGCGAAGAGTTCTCTTCTTAGGTCTATGTCGCAGCGCATGATGCTGTCAAAGACTGCCCAGTGGACTGGCATGGCTTCCAGGCCTATCCAACTCGGTTGGAAGAGTATTTCTGGGGCTAGGAACCTCTCCTCGTTGATTCTGAGCGTGCGTCCGTCTGGGAGTTTATATTCTGTTGGTGGAACCTGCATTTCTTCTTTCTCGCCGAAAGCTACGTAGGTTTCCCTATCTACAGGGGTTCCTGCTTGCCCACTCCTCGCCTTCCTCATCTCTTGGTCGAGATCGAAGGCTACATAGCATCTTTTTTCCTTTATGTCCCTTACGATCTCGAATTCTGCTGACGAGGTTAGGTAGATATCCTTATCTCTTAGAAGCCTAACGAGGAACCTCGTTATGTCTCTTCCGCCTAGATTTATCCTATTTATTGCGTGTGCAATTACGTAACCTCCGTAAATCGGGACTACGTGTGTTACTCCGTCTCCGACGTCGAGAACCACTCCTGTTGTTTTATTTACGGCGTAGAGGCTGAGAAGTGCCTGCATGGACACGTACATGCCTGCCACATTGAACTTTTCGAACATGATTTCCGCCATTTTTTCCCTATTGCTGCTGGGGTTTGCGGGGGCTTCTGTCAGGAAAACGTTGTACTGTGATGGGTCCACGTTGAGTATTCCGTGAAATGTGTAGTACCATATTTTTTCCATTGCATCCATGTCTTTTATTATTCCGTGTTCTATTGGGTATTTGAGTTTCAGGACTCCTCTCATTTTCATTGCTTTTTCTCCTATGTAGACTTCTGGTGCGTAGGGGACGAATTCTGGCATGGCCATTCCATACTTTGGTATTCCTACGACTGTGGGGAAGACGGCGTCTGGTGTGTCTTTTCCTGAGAAG
>JAUQYY010000159.1 GCA_030587505.1 Candidatus Sigynarchaeota archaeon | reverse complement strand
CCTCCCCAGCCAAACATAGAAGTGTTCGGTTACACTCCCCAAGAGTTCGAAACCATGTTTCAACGCGGCAACGTAACAGCTCTAGACGCAATCTATGAGGGGATTCCACTGTACGGCGAAGAATACTTCAAAAAATATGGGAAAAAACTAAGAGAACTCTTTGACAAGGGGCTCGAGAGAACAACTTGCACATGGAAACTGCCTACATCAACCAGTAAACTCCAACCGTTAACAAACCCTTAAAAATCGGTAGATGATCGTTACCTCTACCCTAAAAGGTCTCAGAGCAATGCGGGAAGCCTCGGAATTGCGAGCTCGCGGTTCTTCCTTTCTTGTTACTCCCTGCACGCTAGATTTATGGCTGAGACCTTAAACGAGCTGCGGTGATTCTTTGATGGGAGATGTTTGATTTTTATGAGAGGGTTTTGGACGTTTTTTCTCTTGGTGCTGGTGGTAGACAGTAGGTTTTATATTACATGATTAGAATATTCTATGAATAGAATATTCTATCGTTGGAATATGTGATAATCTTGTCAGAGAAAGAACCCACACTAAGCACTGATATCTGCATTCTCGGTATCGTGAACGAGAAGCCGAGGCACGGCTATGAAATAGAGAAGATAATTGAGCATAGGGGTATAAGAAACTGGGTTGACATCAGGTTCTCCTCCGTCTACAACACGCTCAGCAGGCTTGAAAGGAAGGGTTTGCTCACAAGTGAAACCACTCTGGACGAGAAAAACCGCCCACGGAAAATCTACAGAATTACCCGAGAGGGCCTCGAGAAGCTCAAAGAGGAAGTCTTCAACTGTCTCTCAAACCCCGTGAAGCAGAAATCCACTTTCGACCTCGGCCTGGCCAATCTCCCTGTTCTCTCCAAGCGTGAGGTACTCATGGCGCTAAACAGGTACCTCGAAAAGCTGGAGTCCAAGAAGAGGTTCTACAGGGAGAGAATCCGGTTTTTCGGGAGGGCTGGCAACGATATCGCAGTGCTCCTTTTTGAGCGCCCCTACAGGCTGCTGCTCGCCGAGATGAGGTGGCTCCGCAGCGTGGTGAAGCGAATCGAGTCAGGCGAAATCAGAATGGAAATCATAGACTAAAAGGAGATTCAAATTGTGAAATTGAGGTTAGACTCGGCTGCTCGTTGCGTGCTCAGGAAAATGGGTGGAGGTGAAAGAGTTGGGTGCGAATAAGGTGGATTTGGCGAAGGAGTACAAGGAGTATTACCGGGCGAGGACTACTCCTGAGATAGTTGAGTTTGGTGAGGGAAGCTTCCTTGCGATAGAGGGTAAGGGTGCACCTGGCGGAGAGGAATTCTCGGCCAAGGTGGGAGCCCTCTACACCCTTGCCTACGGGGTTAAGAACCTGATGAAGAAGAGTGGCAGGGACTTTACAGTTGCTAAACTTGAGGGTTTGTGGTGGGTGGAGTCCGATAAACCGTACACGGAGGTTCCCCGTGAAGAGTGGTGTTGGAAGCTTCTCATCCGCATGCCGGAGTTCGTAACGCCGGAGGACGTTGAAAGAGCGAAGGAGGAGGTTGCCAAGAAGGGTGTGAAACACGTTGACAGGTCACCCTTGAAAGGATAAACGAGGGAAAGTGTGTACAAGTGTTACACGTGGGACCCTACTCAACCGAACCCGAATCGCTGGAGAAGATGAGGAAGCTGATGGAAGAGAAAAACCTTGTTGTAAACGGTCCGCACCACGAAATCTACCTATCAGACCCGAGGCGGGTCCCCGAGGAAAGGATGAAAACAATACTACGCCAACCAGTGAAGGAGAAATGAAGGAAAGGTGAAGACAAAAAGGAGAGGGGAAAACCATTCACTCAAACCAAAAAATGTCCGTCCTCAGTGAGGTTGCAAACCATTGGACTCTTTGGAGGATAATATCGAGTATGGAAGGATGTGAAGACGACGAGAGAATCGAGAAACGATTCGAAAGTGGGGAAAACTGGAGGGTTTGTGGGTTCGGACCGGATTATACTGAAGGGTTTTAGGTATCTTCCGGGGGATCACTGCGTCACGTGTTCGCTGCGGAAAGTTTTTCTCTATAATGGGTTTGACCTTTCGGAGGATATGCTTCTTGGATTGGGTTCGGGTCTCGGGCTTGTTTACTGGGCTGTGAAGAACAGTGTTCCTTTTATAGGTGGTCGTGGGAATGCCAAGTTTTACGAGTTTGAGAAGACCGTCTGTGACCGACTGGGGATAGGGGTAAAACTGTACAGGACTTTGAGCACTAAAAAGGCGTACACCCATCTTAAGGGGGTTCTTGTTTCTGGCCAGCCTGGCTACGTGAACGTGGACATGGCGTTTCTCGGGTATCTGTGCCTTCCCGAGGAGGCGCACTTCGGGGGACACGTGGTTGTCGTCTATGGAATCGACGAGGTGAACGACACAGTTTTTGTTTCCGACCGTTTGATGAAACCCTCCCTAGCCACCGTCAGGGAGTTTGTAGAGGCCCACGGCTCGAAGCACCCTCCATTCGCACCCAGAAACAAGATGCTGAGTTTCGAGTTTCCCAAGCGGCTCAGAGACCTGAGAGAGGTCTTACCGGAGGCGATTAGGCAGAACATGGCGGATTTTTTGAATCCCCCGATTAAAAACCTGGGTGTTAAGGCTTTCGACCTTATTCCCAGAAGGCTCAGGGAGTGGCCGAAGATTTACGGGGACTCTGAACTTCTCATGGCGATGTTCAACACCTACATTTACATCGAGAAGGGTGGAACCGGCGGTGGACTTTTTAGGAGAATGTACAGCAGATTCTTGCTCGAAGCGAGTGAGATACTCGACCTCCCCGACCTGGAGGCGGCCTCGACTGAGATCGCGGAGGCAGCGAAGAAATGGACCCAAGCAGCCAAACTCTTCCTTCCAGACGAGCTGCCAAACGTGCGAAGGATTCGCGAAATATTCGATGAGAAGGAAAGAACGGTAATGGAAAGCAGGGAAGGCTACATGGAGAAAGCCAAACTTCTGGATGACGAACTGAGTGAAGCTGTCAAAAAGGCGGTTCCAGAGGCACCGGGCTTCACAGAGTTCATCCCTGAAATAGTAAACATTATCGCAGAGTGCGGAGAGATAGAGAAGAAAGCGTTCAAAGAATTATACGAAGTACTCAAAATCTAACTAGTTTTCCCACTTAAGAGAAATGTTCGCTCTTGAGAAACCGTAGAGCTATACATTAAAATCAATGTCGGTGCGAGAGAACCTCCCTTTTTTTGTTCTAACTCTTATTTTTTCGGTTTAATTCTTGAGATTGCGTGTGAAGAATGGTAGTTTGGTTACTTAGTTTTTCAGAGGAGATTGAGGGCTTCTTTGGGAAAAATTACAAGGGTTCTCCCAATTTTTACTGGTTGAGAGTTTGGGTCGTTTATGTTTCGTCCGAGGTCCCTGTGGAGCCTTTTGTCTCCTGTTATCAAATAATCCGGGTTAGAAGCTAAAGCGGAGGCGATAACGGGTATATCCTTATGCGTTTCACTCTTAAGCAATACCTTCGCTTTTTCTATGTAGTCGATGATTTTGTTGATTGAAATTTTGATTGTGCTTTCGGCCTCATACATCATTTCAACAAGTAGAAGCATAGTTTCGGGGGCCTTTTTCCTCTTTAACACATCTACTATTTCCTGGTAGATGAATTCTGGAAAAATAAATTCAATTTTTTCACCGATTGTAAGCATGCCCTGTAAGATACGTTCCAGAACCTTTCTTTCGTTGCCTTCGAAAAGTAGGCCAGAGAAAAGAACATTAGTATCTATGATGACACTTTTCATGCGATTCCTAGCCTCTTGAGGGTTCTCTTCCTAGCTTCAAGTGATAATTTCTCTACGTCTTCCCTTGTGATTCCCAGCTTCTCGGGAAGTTCATTAAACTCTTTCAGGTACTTAAGTAAGCTGCGAAACACTTGGTTCTTTATCTCTGAACGGATAGTATAATCTGGGTATTTCAGGTAAGCGACGGCTAGAAGTAGATCTTCGGGAAGATCGTTGTATTTCGTTTTGATTTCCCTTACTTTATCAAGAAGCATGGGGTTTATTTTCGGAATCAACACCCTTTCAACCTTTTTGATTCCCTCCTCTGGCATACGGTAAATAAGTTCATCGTTTCTTTCAATCTTGAGGATCCCGAGAGACTGAGCGGTATCAATTATACCTTCGAGTTGCAACAAGTAGGCCCCCTGTCTGTATGGTATGAATTCACCCTCAACTTCTTCACCTGAATCCTCCAAAGTCATTTTAGCGAGAAAAAGGAGTTTATCTAGCTTTGTCTTACCAACTATGGGCTCCCCTTTACTTCCACCTTTTCCTTGGACGTACAACAATAAGGCCAGTAGGTTTAAAATTGATAACGCAGTCATTTTTGATCCCTTCTTGGAACAATTAAAGGGAATTCTTATAAAGGAAACGGTGAATTATGAGAATCATGCCTAGAGAAAGCATTCTCTACAAACCGGTTATTAATCTTTTTTCGACCATGGGGTTTGATGTTTATGGGCGGGAGATAAAGATTCCGATGAGCAGAAAAAGAGTAGACCTTGTGTTTTTTAAGGTGGGCGAAGAAGAAAAAAAAGTGGCTGTTGAACTAAAAGTCAAAAAATGGGAGGAGGCGCTCTACCAAGCCTACATTAACTCATTCTTTTTCTCAAAAGCGTATGTAGCATTATGGCATAGAAATATAAAGAGAGCTGATAAGGAAATTTTCAAGTACTATAACATTGGATTGATTGAAGTAAACAGAAAGGAAGCTAAGATAATCCATGACTAATGAAAAAAGAATTGTCGCAATAAGGTACCTCCCCCAGGACGGGGATGCAATTGAAAGCGGTGAACACTTCGATTTGCTGCTCAGTGAAGCCCATATCCTCAAAATTTACGAAACATCATTCGCCAAACTTCTTATGACCACGAACAAGGATTATTTAATTGATCCGTCCACTTGGTATTTTCATCCATTAATTTTCCAAGATGTGAAAAAGAAACTTACAGTAGAACGTTTAGCCGAAACTTATGAAGTAGAGCCTTCTAATTTGAGGGACATCAATCTCGAAAAATTTGTTGAAAAGGTTATTAAATTTCAGGAAAGCGTCGTGGAGAAACAGCAGAAAAGTTTGGAAATGTGGATAGAGGAGAAGTTACCGAAAAAATCCAAGCTTGCTTACTATATTCCCCCCTATTTTCCAATAATGGAGGAAAATGATTCATGGTTTGAACTTAACACAAAACTGCTTGAAATAACACAGGGACTAAGAGATAATCTTATGCCGATCCTACTCATTGGGGATTATGAATTGTTACTAAATCCACAAGTAACTAATTATCTTGTTTCATACGCATCTAACATTTCGGGGAGGTTACTAGGAATAGGCGTTCTAGGATTTGATAAGCTTACCATTAGTGACGAGTACTTGCTCTCCTTTAAAGAACTTGTGGAAAGAATTATTAACGATGCGAAAAAAGAAGTTTTCTCTATTTATGCGTCTCCTCTCGACCAACTGTTGGGATTTGCAGGCTTATGTTACAATATAGAAGGCAAGGGAGTGAAAGTTCCCGGTGTCGAAGGAGGGAGCGCCGCACCTAGAGTATATTTTTCACCTTTCAAGAAATTTTTCTCATATCCTACAATCAAAGCCATAATTTCAAATTATAGAGAGATAGTA
>JAUQYY010000150.1 GCA_030587505.1 Candidatus Sigynarchaeota archaeon | reverse complement strand
CGAGTATCAGCCGGTGTGCGAAGGAACGCATAAACTCCACCGAGTCGAAGGGATCTGGGCGAGCGCCGAGCTCCGCCAGTTCAGCGCCTGAACAGAAGGAGCGCCCGGCTCCGGTAATCATTACCGCTCTCACCTCGTCGTCGAGGGATATCTCGTCCAGAACGTCAACAATTTCGTCAACCATCTGAAAGTTCATAGCGTTGTGCTTCTCAGGCCTGTTCAGGATAATCTTACCGACACCGTTCTTCTTCTCGTAGATAATGGTTTCATAACCCAAACGTGCAACCTCCACAAATCACTAAAAGGCTTGTATCTTCTAACCTTTCTAAAATAGACTTGGAGGAATCATAAAAAGCTTGCGCAACCATCAGCCCGTGTCAGAGAATACTCCAGCATTAGCACGTGAAAGAGAAACTGAGTTGAGACCCGACAGATCTGTGGGTCTACAAATAAAAAAGCGGAAAGAGGTGAGCTATCCGCGTTCTGTTTTATCCTAGCGCGTTTTTTGCTGCTTCGACTATTGGTATTGCGAATTCTTCGGTGGTTATTCCCGAGCATTCAAAGCCGGGCATAGAGATCACATTCTCAACGACCTGTTTTATTGCGTTCATCGCCATGGTGCCTTTAAGCATTTGGGCTATTATCTCGCGGCCGTGTGGCGGTCTTACCAGAAAATTTCCAGCTATGAGCACATTGTTAATCGTTCCGTCGGGGTCAACCGCCACGTGTGCCTAGATAAGCTTTGTGACCTTGTAGTCACGAGAACCGACCTCAACACTGTTTATTCTGTTGTAAATATATTACCTTTCAGAATCCCTATTGTACTTAGATTGCGCCTTCCCACTCTGATTGATTGAAGTTTCTTCTGTTTGGCCGGATAACCTTTGAAAAATTAAACCCAATGAATGATGAATCAAATTGTTTATGCTTCTTGCTCCGTGGAGACATCCACTCAATTCGAAGGTTAGGAAGAGAAGGTTGTCTTAGTTTTTAAAGCTTTAAACATTTTATGAAAAAGTTATTCCGAATGACGAAAGAAGTAGAAAGCTGGTGTCTTTTTTGGTTTAACACCTGTTTTTGGGCTATCGGATGACCGTTACCTTGTTTTCGCTTAGGTGTTCAATCATATCCTCTAAAATCGTCATTAGTTTTGAGGCGATTATTTTTTTGTCGCTTAGAAGCATTTCCTGTATTGTAATTGCCAGTCCGTCTGCCTTTTTTGAGAATTTTATGAGTCCTATGTCGCGTAGGACCCACATGACGCAGAGCAGTTTGCACATCTCTTCCTTGGAAAAGGTCTCTTGGGTTGTGACCACTTCTCTTAAGAGGCTCATTAGGCTCTTGGCTGAGTGGTTGCTGATTATTTCGCAGAGTTCGTCGATTTCCATCGCCTTGTTCTGGAACCTCGAATTCGCGTTGTCCAAGTGTTTCTTCAGCTCGGAAACGTGTATCTCCAATTACACTTCACCAGAATTATTATAAATAAGTTATATTGCTTTCACTGTTTATAAATTTATTAGTTCCACTTTTTAAGTGAACGCTTGGAAAACTGAGACCACGGTATCTACTCGGGATTTTCGGGTAGACCCGGGGGGTATTTCAGGTTTTCCTTGAACCTAGTTAGTTCTTTGATCATCGTCTCCTTGTATTGGCATTTCGATCTTCCTAAGGTTGTTTGGGTCGATTTTTTCGCGGGGCAGTCTCAACTCATCCACCATTGGGGTAACCGTTTCTGGAACATCATCGGGAATAACGAGGTCGAAACCCGTATTTTCAACCACCTCTTCTACCGAGACTCCAGGGTGAACCAACTCCAGCTTCATCTGTTTGTTCTCCGTTTCAAAGCTCATAACCGCCAGATTCGAAATAACCTTGGTTGGCCCCTTGGAGCGAATGTTCAGTCTCTCCCTCCATTTGCCTTCCAAGTGTCCCGCCCCGGTAACGTAGTCCACCCTTTCCACGAAAACCCTCCTCTCGTGGTAGGGAGCGTAGTAGACCACCCTATCCGCCAGAACCAAGAGGTCGGCTGTGCCCACACCCCACTGAACCTGATAGCAGGTCTAACCCTGTCACCCACGAGGGTCATGTTCGCGTTCCCGAACCGGTCTATCTGAGCCGGCCTGAAAAACATGAGGCTCACCCCGCCCCTCTGCTGGAGGTTCCAAAACTCATGTATGCTGAGAAGACCGTACACCTTGCCCAGAAAGTTTTCGGGCTTAACCATGACTTCAGATATGTCATGTATCACCGGGTTGACCCCCAGAAAATAGAGGTGGCTCGCGTTCCTAGCGTGGGTTTCCCTTGCGAGCATGATGGCTGCCCCGGCCAGGGGAGTGGTTATTCCCTGAAAAACTATGTCACCGTCTCTGATCTCCCTGGCCATGGCGACCACCATTATCTCATCAACAGTGTAATCCTGAGCGATTCTCATACAAGCACCCCCACTAGTCTCAGGTACTCCTCGTGGCAGTCCACTCCGTCCACGTACTTCTTGAGGTAGTTTTCAAACGTATTATCGTCGTTTGAGGCTCTCATATACTCCATCAGGTGTGCGACATCGGCGTCGTAGAGGGGATAAATGCCCATCGGGTGGGCTCCATGAGGGGTTTCTACAACGGCGTCAACCTCGTAGCTGAAGAGAATGGTTTTATCGTAGTTTTTCCTCGCCTACTCGGGGCTCACGACTCGCTCAGCGGTTACCACGAGCCTCTTACCCGCCCTAGCCATGGCCACATCGTAGTCAATGGTGCTCTCAACGGGCGAGTGAGCCTGAACGTTTCCGTAGCAGTCGGCTTGCAGAGCGTGGATTACGCATACATCCAAGTGGAATGCGGGAACCGCTAGCAACTCTTGACCGGTGTAGGGGCAGGTTATGGTTTTGAATCCCAGTTCTTTCACGATGTCGCTGCCGAAACCGCCTCTTGAGGGCAGGAAGGGTAAGCCCATGTTTGCGGCTCTTAGGGCTGAGGCGAACCCGAGAATGTTATACTCTTTTACCTCAATCGTCGCGTTCTCAGCGGCTCTCCTAAAGTTGGGAGCCAGGCCGAGCTGACCCATGCCAAGATAGGAGTAGGATAGGAGTAGTGTACGCTTTGGACGCATCCCGCGCCAATCAGCATGTCTAGGTCTATGTTAGCGTTTATAGAGTAGGCGTTCAGATCCCTCTTTCCAGCCTTTATAAGAGCCCTGATGAAAGCCATTGGGCGGCGGAAAAACATGAAACCGCCGAACCCTATTGAGAAACAGTCCTCCACAAGCTCAACGGCGTCTTCCAGCTTCATCAGCTTTTCCTTCATCCAAACCATCTCACGGAACAAACCATACTACGGAGTGATAGCGATTTGAGCAGCACAAAAACAACATAACTCCACGTGACAGGTATTATTAAAATCTTTCCAAGAAGTATCAACAGGTAGATTTAGAATAAAGACGCTTTATGGGAAAGTAGAAATCGAAA
>JAUQYY010000139.1 GCA_030587505.1 Candidatus Sigynarchaeota archaeon | reverse complement strand
ACTCCCTAGTGTAAGGTTTTTTGACCACATCCTCCAAATTTGTCTTGCCGAAGTGTTTGCATATTTTTGAGTAGAATCTCTCCGCCCTCCTGCGTTGGGAGTCGTTGATGTACTCGTTGGGGTTCTTCGCGAGCACCAACTTGCCCGAGTAGAAACTCATATCCTCGGGAAAGTAGTGGTCGTAATGGTAGTGAGACACAACGATAACATCGGCCTTCCTGCTAGCCCGTTTTATTTCCCTCCTCCCCATGGCTTCCCAGTAAAGCTTCTGGGGCAGGCTCGCGGGAAAACTCGGCTGCATAACCGCTATGCCGGGATCTATCAGAACGGAAACTTCAGGCGTTTCAACTAGTGTGCAGGAACTCTTAGCTCCCAAGGAGTCAAACCATACAGGCCTAAACGAAACGCCCATATTGTATCTCACCTTAAGGGTTTAAAGTTTATCCTACTTTTATTTGTTATTTTGGTGTCAAGATGGTGACCCGCTCTCAAATGCACAAAACGTTAATTATCCGCGAATACGAATAATTTACCTAGTGTGTCCTTAGACATTTTTATTGGGTGATGATTGTGAGCAACTGGGTGGATGAAACCAAACAAATCCTCACGATAATCAAGGAGCAGAATCCCAAAGAAGGCTGGAATACGTTAGCTCCCTCGTTGACTTGAACATGGCTCTTGCTAGATTCGTGAAGGGTTGGGATGAATGGCTCAGAAATCCCCAAATTATGGCTCAACTCACAGAGGAAGAGTTACGTGAGGTCTACGAAAAATTCAAACCCATCGCAATCAACTTCTTGGAACTGGACATATGGATCACAGAAAAAAAGATGAAGACCTGAACAGGCGTCAACCCACAAAACCGAAACGTGTTCACATAGTGGAGGAATTGATGGGTGCGTATTTTATTTCGGTGAGATTCCTATATAATGAATCGACTCGAAAAAGGAGAGAAGAGAGGGTAAGAAAAATAGAACCAACCCTCATATAATAGGAGAGAGGAGAAAAATTGTTTTTTACCACCAGTCGGAGAAGAAAACTATGTAGGCTACCACTTCTTCCAGGTAGTCCTCTATGTCGTCGTCCGTGTAGCCTATGGTTGATTGATTGCTCGCCCTGATGGTTTTTCCGTCCAGGTAGAACCGGGTTGAACCCGAAGAGGACATGATTCTATCCCTTTCGTATCTTCCTATGGTGCTTCTGCCGGAGTCCATTATGTAGCCGTTCTCAACGTATCCCACGGTGCTTCTGCTCGCGTTCATCACCTGGCCGTTCTCAACGTAGCCAAGCGTACTGCCGCTGCTTGTTCTTATGGTGTTTCTTTCCACCTGAGCAATTGTGGACATACTACTATCCCTTATGTACAAGTTTTAACCTCCTTTCGTTTTTGAACCTGTTCAAGGCTCGAGAAAGGCTAGAAAGCGAGCCTTCAAGAGCACGGCAGAGTTTGTGTAACTCCTAAGACTTACATGCTTTCGTTGAGTCGGCTTTCCGCCCTAAGAGACAGGTTTCTCAACCCTAAAATAAAATTTTGCATACAAAGAAAAAAATGTTTTGAATTACTTTCACGGGTCATTGACAGGTTAATCAAACCCGGTGGAATTTTTGGAAATGTTTAGGTATTCCTAATGATAATATTAATATACATGAAGAGTTACTGGGTTCTTCGAACCGGTTAAACGGTTAGTCAAGTGTGCTTCCATTATAAGCTTCACAGAAGGTTGTGTTTCAACTCTTGGAGGTGAATACCTTTGCAGTTTGAAATAACCTCGGTCTGGAGTGGTGAAGGCTACCAGGGTAAAGTGAAATTCTCGGACAACTTCGCACTAGATTTTTTCGCGCTGCCACCGTGGGGCCCCGGAGGAGACGTCACCCCCGAAAACTTCTTCATAGCGTCCATCAGCATGTGCTACGAAATGTTCCTCATCGGGATGTTCAAAGGAATGAGAATCGAACCATCCTCAATCGAAGTCAAAGTCATCGGCGAGATAGAAAAGGAAAGTGACATAAAGCCCGGAAAAGCATTCGACAGGATCGAGATAATACCACGAATAAAAGTCAAAGAAGCGGAAAAAGACAAAGCGCTCAGGGCGGCCAAACTGGCGGAAGAGTACTGCTTCATATCCAACTCCATAAAGGTACCAATCACCCTGTCACCAGAAATCATAACCTAGCCCAGCCGCCCTGAAACCGAGAAGTACCGAAAACTATCCAGGATACCTTGAACTTTCCAGTTAGCCTCCATTTCTTTTAAGCTATAATCCCTTTTTTCATGAAAATTCTTTGTGAGTATTGCTCCTTTTTTGTGTTGCTTCTATTTTTAGAGTTCTCCGAACTCCAGGCGGGCGATAATGTCATCCTGTATGGGTTTTCCGAGGTCGGTGAAGTACGCGCAGTAGCCCGACACTCTCACCACCAGGTCCCGGTACTTCTCGGGGTGCTCCTGGGCGTCCCTGAGGGTCTCCGTGTCTACAACGTTGAACTGCACCTCGCTTCCCCCGAGTTGGAAGTAGCCCTTTATAAGGCTGGCCAGCTTCTTTCTCCTCTCCCTACCTCGGAGGAGTGTGGGAAGGAGCTTGATGTTGAGTGCGCAACCGTTGGCGATTTTCGTGTGGTCGATCTTTGCGCACGATTTCAGGATTGCCGTTGGCCCGTTTTTCTCCACACCGTTGCTGGGGGACAGGCTGTTTGAGGTTGGCTCTCCTGCTTTCCGCCCGTTGGGTGTCGCTCCGAGGAGGTTTCCGTCCAGGACGTGCATTCCGTAGGAGAAGAACGAGGCTCTGTAGGGGCCTCCACGCCAACACCTTTTGCTCATAACCATGTCGCAGAAGGTTCCCGCGATTTCTCTGGCTATCTCGTCTGCGTAATCGTCGTCGTTGCCGTACTTGGGAGCGTTTAGCAGTCTCTGGCGGAGTTTCTCCCTCTTTTTCCCCCTGAAATTGTTCTCCAGAGCGTCGATGACCTCTTCCATGGTTGCGATCTTGTCGTCGAAGACCACCTTTTTTAGCGCTGCGAGGGAGTCCGCGGTTGTGCCGAGTCCCCGCCCGCTTATCGAGTTGAAGTTGTACTTCGCGCCCCCCTGGGTCATGTCAAGGGCGTTTTCCACGC
>JAUQYY010000132.1 GCA_030587505.1 Candidatus Sigynarchaeota archaeon | reverse complement strand
ATGGTATTAAACGTATCTTGGTTCGTTACTGTTTCGACCCGCGATGGTGTTAAAACGTGTGCAAACTAATGGTCGTGTCAGAAAACAGAGTAACTGACTTGAGGGGCTTTCTGGACGCTGTCGTTGAAAAATTTGGAGCCAAAAACCCAGACGGTTGGGGTGTAGCCCTTCTGGACGAGTCAACGGGACTATACCGTGTCAAGAAGGGTTACCACAGAGACATAAAACTTCTGGAAGGCATTTTCCTCCATGATGTGGGAGAGGTTGAAACAAGGACGCTGATTGTTCACCTGCGAAAGGCGTCGATTGGTCGAAAATGCTTAGAAAACTGTCACCCCTTCGAGAACTACATCGACGACCACCAGTTTGTTTTTGTACACAACGGCACCGTGTGGCCTAGGAGAGCGCTTCAATCCAAACTTGTCAGTCATAAGCCGAGGTCTAGTGACCCCACCGATTCAGAGTTGATTTTCTGCTATATCTTGGATATGCTGGAGAAGAATGGTGTAAACCTGAACTCTTGGCGGGATGTGGCTGAGGCGCTAAACGAAATAGTATTGAGAATCCGCTCCGAAGCTCTTCTCACCAAGCTAAACTTCGTTCTGGCCGACAGGAACTATGTATACTGTTACAACTGGAACGAACTTCGATACACAACTATACCCGACAATTGGGGTTCCCACGGTAAACAACAAAACATTGATACCAAAAGCAGAAAAATTGTTGTGTGCAGCAAGCCGCTGTTCGAGAATCATTCTTGGGAACCCTTACCTCCAAAGACTTTAGTGGTCATACACGGTGCTGAGATCCTATCCATCCGAGTTTAAAGTTTTGTGAGGATGGTCTCAAATATGTCCGAAAGGAGGGTTGTTTTCCAGCATTTGTGTTGAGCTTTGAAAAGGTCTTCGAAACCGGCTTTCTTAAACGGGAATAACAGCTTCATGGGCGAAGCAAATGTTGCTATAACAATCATTTTTAAGTTTAAAGAATTGAGTATCCCTTAATAAGCTTGCATGTATTAAATTAAATATACTAGTGGAGTGTGAGAAGCGTTTGAAGGCTCTTGTTTTGGCTGGTGGAACGGGAAGAAGGCTCTTTCCCCTAACGGAAACGATGGCTAAACCAATGATTCCGTTGGCCGGAAAGCCGATACTGGAGTACGTGATCCAGTACTTGGTTGACACAGGTTTGAGGGACATTCTCATTGTTGTTGGCCACAAAAAGGAGCAGATCTGTGAGTACTTCGCTTCAGGAAAGGATTTCGGCGCCAAGATATCCTACGTGGAACAGAAGAAACCGTTGGGTGTCGAAGACGCGATTCTCACCGCGTCTCCCCTGCTGGCCCACGAGGATGAGTTCTTGATTGTCCACGCCGATTTTATTGCTTCTGAGGAGATAGTTCGCAGGGCCATAGAGTATCACTCGGGTCTAAACTCTGATGCAACCATTGTGGTAACCCTTGTCAACAACCCCACCTTCTACGGAGCGGTGGAAATCGACGAGACCGCCAGAATAAAGAGAATAGTAGAGAAGCCTAAACCAAACGAGGCTCCAAGCAATTATGCAGCCGCGGGGGTTTACGTTTTTAAGCAGGAGTTTTTGAAGAAACTGGAGGAAACAAGAAAGCTCGACAAAGCCGTTCAACTGATGATTCAGGAGAACAAGACAGTGTACGGCATGGTTTGGGAAAAGGACTGGACCGAGATAACGTACCCCTGGGACATTCTGGAAGCCAACCGCTTCGCTCTGGCTCAGAAACTCAAGGGCAAGGGTTCCTTTATCGCGGAGAGCGCCCAGATCGACAGCACGGCGAGAATCGAGGCGCCCGTGTGGATCTGCGACGACGTTATAATAAGACCCCGAGCGGTAATCAGAGGCCCCTGCTATATCGGCAGGGACAGCTTTATCGGTGACGGCGCCCTTATAAGGGACCACACCTCTATAGGAGTACACGTGTCTGTGGGGTTCGGGGTCGAGATAAAGAACAGTGTTATCTTTGACAACACATCGATCGGTAGACTCAGCTACATTGGTGAAAGTATTATCGGTAGGAACGTTAGAATCGGTGCGGGGACGCAGACATGGAACATTGGGATGAGGAGAGGTCCGCCAATCGAGATGAGTATCGGTGACGAGAGAGTTCTCGTTCCTGTTGAAAGGTTCGGCGCTGTTATAGGGGAGGACGCTGAGATTAGCATCAACGTTTCAATCTTCTCTGGTAAGAAAATCGGCGCCCGTTCAACGATATATCCCGGAGTGATAGTGAACCAGGATATTCCATCTGATACTGAGGTTGTTGCTGAACAGGTAACCAAAATCTCGAAGAAAAGAGATTAACCCGCGTGTAAAACGAGAATTGTGATGCCTTATGTTGAGTGCGTTTTACCAAAAACTGGAGGAGGACATTAAAGCTGCGAATGATCTTGAGAGGAGGGGTGATTTCAAGGCGGCGGCTAGGGCCTGGATTGAAATAGCCGAGTTCTGCTTGAAATTCGCCAGGTCGGATTATGCCTCCGAGGAGGTTAGGAGGAATCTTGTCGAGAAGGCTGAGGGTTACATCGAACACGCGAAGATGCTGAAACTGAGGCCCTCCTCTCCGAGGGGGGCGATAGAGGAGAGCTCCCAAGGGATAGATTACCTTGAGCGGGCTTTGGACGAGAAGGTGAAAGCGGATAAGCAGTGGATTGCACTTGACATAGACTCGTACGTGGTAACTATGTACCGTGTAATCGAAAAGCTGCTTTTCCACGTATACGTTTCCAGGACCGGTAACCTACCCTCACTAAATGAGACGTTCACTTCACTTGCGAAGTGGGCGTATCGGGAAGGCATCATAAATGATCACCCGGACAATCTCGAGTTTGTACGCCTTCTTCACGAAAGAGTTACAGAAAAATCTGAAAAAATAAAAAAAGAACACGCAGTTGAGGCGAGAGAGATAATGGAGAGGGTGTACAGGGAGCTGTGTGAGAATCTCTGAGCACAGGCCTTCTCTTTTTCAACCTTTCTCCTGAATCCAAGTTAGGATGCGTTTTCATCCAAATAGTTTCCGAGACTTGACGAACAGGTGTCTGGATAAAAGAGTTTTAATCACTAGCAAGTTCCAAAATTGCTCCCAGTCGGGTCCCCCTTAAACCTTTAGGAGGGCGCTGAGTAGTGCCTCGAGAAAATAACTCGAATACGTCGAAGGATCTTTCTCTACTACTCCTCTGCGCTTAGGCGGTTTTCTTCTTATGTTGGGTGCGAGTTTTTACTTCCCCCAAGCCTTTTTTATCTCTTCTGGGGATACTAGTCTGAATGTCTTTGTTTCTGGGTCGATTACTCCCAAGTCGATTTCTTCGGGGCTAAGCTCCTCCGTGACTTCCCTTAGAACTTTTACCGCGAGTTTCATCATCTCCTCTATGGACATGTCCTCCTTATAGTTTTCCTTGAGAACCTCCATAGCCTTCGAATCGTTTTCTCCGATGGCTGTTGCTTTGGTTTTGGATAGCGCTCCGGAGGTGTCTAAGAGAACTATTTCGGGTCCGATTTCGCGGCTTATTCCCCCGAAAATTAACGCGCACCCGAACGGGCGTGTTCCTCCGATCTGCGTGAAACGCTGCATGAGAATACCTAGCCTGTGAGCCAACACGTTAACGTCAATGGGTTCGTTGTATGTTACCCTGTACGATTGGGCTATGATTCTGGCCCTGTCGGTTAGGCGCCGTGAATCCGACATGTATCCTGCGCTCGTCGCACCGATGTGTTCGTCAATTTTAAAAACCTTCTCGTGTGACTCGAGGAGCCTGCTGGGAGTTTTTGTCACTCCTGCTAGTACAACACCATTGGCGGTTCTTATCCCGAGTGCTGGTGCCCCTTTCTTCACCGCCTCACTCGAGTATTCTACCTGGATAATACGCCCCTCAGGGGAGTACATGGTGCTGCTTTTATCATACTCCACTCTGTTTGCCATCAACTGTTGCCTCCTACTATTTAACTTGAAGCTAAAGGGAATTAAAAGTTTCTGAATACCTTTCTTCACACTTCTTACCGACTTAACCTTGCGAAATCATCTCTGTTATCGACTTCGGTGTCAAAACAGTAACTGGTCAAGGCTTGTTCGCTTTCCTCGTCTAAAAATGTTTTTGAGCACTCCGTTGAGATTCCTGAGTTCCTTCTCGAAGTGAGGTTTACTCAAACTTTGGGATTACAGAGCTTCCGTTGTCTTCTCTCTCTGTTTGAGGTTCCTAGACACGTTACTTCTTTGTTTTCGGGTTTTGTCCGATTGTTTCAGATGAAATATTATGATAATACTCTCTGGGTATGCTACCCGGTTCTACGTGGATAATAGTCACTAAGATAAATGAGATTCGAGAGTTTTTTCTAAAGGCGGTGGAACCAGCTTGATTACCTTGGAAAGATCTAAGTGTACTTTCTGTAACGAGGCGGAAGCGGCTTACTACTGTGAAGAGTGCAAGGCTTCTTTCTGTTTAAGGTGCGCCCTTGAGAAAAAGGAGGAGTACTCGCTCTGTGGGTCGTGTGGCTCCCTTGAAATAGGGCAAGTGAAGGACAAAAACTCTAAAATTGTCCAAAAATGCCGGAATTGCGGGTCAACTAATATTAGAATCGGACTGAAGAAGTGGAAGATGTGCCCGAACTGTAACTCCACACTGGTTAAAAGCATACTGGACAAAAGGCTCGAGCTTAAAAAGGCCTTTAGTGAGCACGTCGGGGAGCTGATTTATGGTTATGAACTGCTGAAAGACTTTTTGAGAAGGCTTAGAGAAACAAGGAAAAGGCTTACTTTCCTCAGAAATAGAGGGTATCTCCACTATCCCAAAATGGAAGAAATAATCGCTTCTCTCTTCCAGGAGATTATTTCAATAAAAAGGAAGGTCGAGGCGCGGGCTCAACAAGTTTTGAACGTGGTCCATGCCCAGCTCGTGGACTTCTCACACCCCGATAACTGGAGTCCACATGATTTCCCCCAAATACAAACATCCATAGAGAGAATAACAGCAGACATAAACGAATACAAGAAATATGTGAAAGAACTCCTCTCTCTGCCCGAAAAGAATCTCGAAACTGTTACTTCAACGGTTAAACTGCTGAGTTCTCACTGGAAACTCTTCGAGGAGCACAAGGAAAAAGTCGACTTGGATATCGGCGAAAAACCTGTTGCTGCAATCCCCGGAGTAAAGTACATGGGCAGCTCCTTCCTTAACCTGGAAAAGTGCAACGGCGTACTACTGTTCACCGACAAGAGGCTGATATTCATAAGGGAGAAAGGATTACTAAACAAGTCGTACCTAAAACACTTCGAATTTCCCATAAGGGCCTTTCGGTGTGGGGTCGAGGGATCCCTGAGGAAAAGGGTCGTCTTCAACAGCCCTCAGGGTGATTTGAAGTTCTCAGCACCAAAAAATACGCTGGAGGCTGTTGAAAGATACGCTGAGCTAGCCAGAAACTTTGACCAGAACAGCGTAAAGGACAAGAACCTGACAAGAAGGCTCGAAAGCCTGGATGTAGCCCTAACTGACCTAAAAAGAGATTTGAACAGCAAGATTCAGAGCGTGTTCAAACCAAGGGTCAGGGAACCAAGCCTAGAAACAGTGCCCACCACCCATTCCCCACTGGTCGGTAAGGTAACTCCAATGCGTGCGAACGGGCTACCTAGGCATCAAAGGGTTCAAATCTCTAAAGACGAACTGCAGAGAAAAATACTCCTCTTAAAAAAGGAAAAGTTTTCTATTGAGCAGCTCCTCAAAAAGGTTGAGAGACTCTGGCAGAGCGGCGATATATCCGTGGAAGAATACCTGAAAAGACTGAAAAACCTCAACGGGGAACTATACATGATTGATCAAAAACTGAAGGAACTCGGAGCTAGGAGTGAAACCATTGCAAGGTCTGCCACTCTCTGAGCCTTCCCCCTCTAATGCTTGACTTTGAAGAGCGCCGTTCACACGTATCGTTGATAAACGAAGTAAAAGTTGGTAGACAAAGCAAAAGGGTAGTCTTCTCCTAGCTTTCCTTCTCTTTGGTTTTCTTCGAACTCTCCGCCAACTCTCTTTTCAGGTCTTCCAGTTCCGCTGCCAGTGACGATTTCTCGGATATTATGTCCCCCTCTGGAACTGCGGGTTCTTCGATTCCTTCCAGCGCTATCTCCGCCTCTAGGCGGTTAAGCTCCTTTTCGATGTCTCCGGATTCCTCTACGCCCATTTCTGCTGGTGTTGCCAAGATTTCTGAGCTTCTCTCTATCTCGTGCATTGCCTCTTCCTGTTTGATCATCATTTCGAGTATCTCTTCAGAGTTTGCTAGTTTCCGTGCGTTTTCAAGCTCCGCTCCCGCCAGCTCGAAAGCCTGCTTGAGCTCTGAGACGTCGTGAGCCTCCTCGATGGCGATTAGTCTGGTTTCGAGATTCTCTATGAACGCGGTGTACTTGTTCAGGAAATTCTGGTATCTTCTGTACTTTCTGAGCGCGAATGTTGCCATGCTTCTGTTGCCCATTTTCAGGTACTTTTTGGCTTTGTTTCTCTCCTCGATGGCCTTTCTCTCATAATTCCGTGAACGTAGAGTTAGTCTGTTGATGTTTCCTCTCAGTGCTGCAATTATCTCGTCCTTGTCTTTCGGTCTTTTTCCAAAGAGTATATCCTTAATACTCATACTATTCTCCTCTACGAGTACTTCACTCAATGTTTCTTAGTAGAATAATGTTTTTTATTCTTTATTAAATTCTCCTCTTTAGGCATTTATTTAATTTCCTTTAACCGTATATACGGTTTATCTCCCTTTGTCTGGTTTCTATGAACTCGATAAACTCTTCTAGCGACGGATCTTCTTCGGCTTCTTCGTGGACCAGTTCGGCCATACTGATTAGAGACGCTGCCACGTGTGTGCGTGCAGGTTCGGATTTTATCTCCGGCTTGATGAGCGCCAGGATTCTCTTTTCAAAATCCTTAAAGGTTAGGACTCCGTCCACAAGCAGAATGAAGGATTCGGTTATTCTCTTCTCCAATTCTTGGTTTTCGTCCAGTATTCCGTTCGCTGCTAGGCTTTTGAGAGCGGGGTTTACGATGTCCTCCCTGAACCAGTTGAATAGTACACTCTTCCTGCTGGACGGTGGAAGAAAACTTGAAACAGATGGGGTAACAGATTTCCACTCCTTTTTGGCGTATTCCGCTAATTTGCTAACGTTTAGGGTTCTAATGGTTTCCATCGCTCCGAGTACAAGGGATACCACGCCCAGAACAACTTCTCTCCTGCTATGATACTCCAGCATTTTTCCTAAAGCCTGTGAGGCTTCCTCAAATGTTACGCTTTCGGAGATATACGATTTGAAAAGCTCCAGAATCTTGCCCCTCGTTTCCAGAGCCTCGCTGTAGCTGACACTATCGAGGACCAGAATCCGATAGGCAGGGTCCAGAACCTGCTTATCAAACCATCGGAGAACTATGTACTCATCCGTTATTCTCCTCAAATCCCTAAGAACGGTTTTAGCGCCGGACTCCTCAATCTCGCCGGATAGCTGGGAGGCAAACATCTCCAGAACCGAAAAAATGTATTCCCGGAGAGTCTCCTCCAGTTTAATCCCCGTCAACACTCTCATGACTTCTCTCTGAAACCTGGCTTTCGAAATTCTTCCCTCCACGTATCTCCTAAACTGTGGAAACACTTTCTCCCTCAGGGTCTGAGATTTTTCAATTGTGAAATTGATCATAATATTGTCTAGGACGCCTAGAACCACATACTCGAAAAAGTCCTTCAAAACTTCCAGATTTTTTTCAGAATCAAAAACGGACACCATTTCCAAATTTCACCAAAACCCACTCTATTCAATTAACGATCTGCGCAGTTGCTCGATTTTCTCAAAGGTTTTCCTTTTCAGAAAAATGTACTCATCCTCCGTCATCCTACCCAACTGGAAGTACTCGTGTAGACTCCTCAGGTACTTCTGGAACTTTTGTATCTCCCTAATAATCCTCTCCTGCTCCGCCTCGCGACTAGACGCTTGACCTGCCTCCGCTTCCTTTGCCTCCAGTTCTACCCTTGGCTCCGCCTCTTCGGGCTTCACAGTCACCGGCTCTTCGGGAGGTTTACTGGTTTCCGGTTCGACGTTCTGCTCGGCTATGCTGGGTCTGGGCGGCGGTGTGGGCAACTCTGGAAGCTCTTCCTCAAGCCTAGCTACCTTTGTTTCCGGTTTTGTTTTCGGACGTTTTCGGGATGCTGCTTTCAGAGTGCCGATTAGTTCCTTTAATGACGCGACTACACCTGCGGCTTCGTTCTTTAACGCTGATGTGGATGAAATGGCAACAATCGTGTTGTCCCCTGTTTCCAGTACACCTAGCGCTAACCGTGACTTCTCCTTGGAACCCAGAATCACGGGAACATCCCCCGCATTTTTTGTGTCTGTTTGCCAGCTCTCCTTCACTAATTTGCTGTAGACTTCCCTAATAACCTCTCTACCATCCGCCTGTGTAAGAATTCTATCATCAACCCCCTCCATTCTTGACATAGGGTACAAGTGATTGTAAAACCTATACCTCAAGACACGCTCAAGGTAGTCGGATGCTAAATCCGTAGGCAGGTCGAGAACAGGTGGAGGCGGAATCAACGTATCGGGGGCAACCTCAACCATCTCCTCCCCTCCCCCAACAGAAGCTTCCAACTCCATTGCTTCCGTATCAACTTCTACCTCTGTCCCTGAAACCGTTTCCGTATCAGCCTCCGCCGGGACGGGAGTCGCCTCTGGCGGTGTTGCTGCGAGTTCTTCAACCATTTTTGGAAGCGCTTCCCTACCCGAGTGTTGACTCAGTCTCGGCCTAATCTTGACTACGAGGGCGCGGCTGCTGGTGATGGATTCATCTGAAACAACCGTGGTTCCTATGGGAATGTTGCGCAGAAACCCTGAGTCTCTTATCTCTTCAGGAACCTCAGCGGGGGATCTCTTAATAAACGCGACGATATCTGGTTCATAGGACAGAAAGTGTGTTATCAGGATGTCCAGTTGCGAAAGGATTCGACTGTCCGTGGCTGAGGGCTGCTGGGTTACTAGTACGAGTCCGCAGCCAGGTTTTCTTCCGAGCTTGGCATACTCGATTAGCGGGTCAGAGGCTGCCGTGACTCCCTTGGAGGGGGCGAGTAGGTGTGCCTCGTCGATCATCAGCCAGGTCACTGGGATCTCTTCTTTGATTTCCTCGTCGGTTGCTTCTCCCAGCTGCGCCGCCTCCGCCATTCTTGAGAGCCGGGCTCTGACTCTCAGAATCCTGCGTGCGAGTATCCCTATGACCAGGGCGCGTAGGCTGTCGTCTAGGTGGCTCACATCTATTACTGATATCTGGTTGGGAACCGCTAGCTCCCTTAGGCTTGTGCCCTTGGCTGAGAAGATTCCCCACTGCTTCGCCGAAAAGAACCTTGCAACCAGCGCCCTTCTCGTGTCGCGTCTGAACCCTCTGTCCTCTGATACGATGTCTGAGGCGGTTTCTATGCACCTTATCAAGTCGTCTATGGTGTACGCGTTCCCCTTACCGGGTATGCTCGATTCCTGGTCGTCGATCATCGCCTTGTAGCCGTTTCTAACCTTCTCAATCACCTGCTCTGTTAAGAGGCCTAGTGTACTGAATCTGTCTATGCTGAAGGTGTGGCACCAGTCGTCTGCGGTCAGCTCCGAGGGCCTTATTGAGAAGGGGGCGTCCCTTGTTTGTTCCGGAACCTTGTCGTAAAACCCAACCGGGATGAAAACTTTCACGTTGCTAAAACCCTTTGGTTTGAGGTTCCATTTTTCGAGTGTTTTTAACTCTCTTTCTTCCCAGTTCGGATATTTCATGCTCCAGAAAATCCCCATAGGGTCAACCAGTATCGTCGCTATTCCTAGCCTTGATTCAGCCAGCTCCTCTGCAATAACACCCATCGTATAGGACTTTCCCGATCCTCGATGGCCGCTAATGAATACCACATGGGGTTTTACCCCGTCGAGAAGGACTTTACAGCCGAGCAGGTGTTTATCCTCACTCCTTCTCTCCCCCACGCAGCCAATGTAGAGGGTCCCCCTGCAACCCAACTCTTTTTGGGTTTCTTTACTCCTACCCAAAATGACGCACTCACCTAAACCATCCCTCAGCACCCTGATGGGGGTATCAACCACCTTCGGTGTCTCAACTACCTTCTCCCTCTCCTCGTCCATTATTCTTGCTTCGCCGACCACATAGGAGAGGGCCCGCCAGATGCCCTTTGGGTCTTCCGTGCTAGTGTGCTCTGCGATATACCTCCTAGAATTGGGCTGTTTTGGGTACCTACTAGGGTCGAAGCCTGACAGTTCCCAGAGCAAGAGGTAAACGGTTTCCTGTTTTGAGAGCCCGTTATAGGGTTTAATAACTTTCAGGGCTTTCTCAAGGTACTCCATCCTGTCGGTGGCCATCAGGAGGAGGAGAAACACTTCGACACGCTTACTAACGTCTATCTTGCTTATCAGCTCGACCATCCTGTCGAGGTATCGTTCGTCCTCCCTGTACCTGTAACCCTCATAGAGAATCTTTGCGGTTTCAATGTCTAGTGCTTCTCCGGACAAAGCGTAATTAAAAGCGGTCTTAAGGACTTCATGAATTTCTTCACTTTCAACCTCATCCGGTATGGTTCGAAGGGCGTGAACAATCGACGCCGTGGTTTCGCTGTCCGCTCCCGAACCCGAGGACCACGCTCCCGAGTCTAGCTGGAGAGAAA
>JAUQYY010000121.1 GCA_030587505.1 Candidatus Sigynarchaeota archaeon | reverse complement strand
TTTAAAAAACAAAATTAAAAAAACATCTTATTTTTATAGTACTTATAACAATATTTTATATGAGCACCCGAAAACAGAGGAATTACCAAAATATTTAATATATTTGGGATAATAATGTCTGATTGGAGGTAGTCTATTGCCGGACTCAGCTGATTCGGGTAAACACGTTTACAATTCGGATACGTCCTATTTGCTCTCGTATACAAGGCACATTGAGAAAAAGCTTAGAGCACTTGAAACCGAAAAACAGTGGCTTGATGCGGAACGCATGAGGCTTGAACGGGAGATTCATTCGCTTAGAACGGAGATTGACAAAATAAGGCAGCCTCCCCTAATTGCGGCGAGCATAATAGATGTCCTCAGTGATAGCAGAGTCGTGGTAAAGAGTTCAACTGGTCCGCATTTTGTTGTCCACGTTTCGAAGAGTATACCCCAAACGGAGTTAACTCCAGGAACTAGGGTTGCTCTGAATCAAAGAACATTCGCAGTAGTAGAGGTACTGCCACCAGCCCGGGACCCCTTTGTCAGGGGGATGGAAGTCGAGGAAGCGCCTCCAGTTTCATATGGGGATATCGGTGGGCTGGAAGAGCAAATCAGGGAAATAAAAGAAACGGTTGAGTTGCCCCTCAGTCATCCGGAATTATTTGAAAAAGTGGGAATAGACCCTCCAAAAGGTGTGCTTTTGTGCGGCCCTCCAGGTACTGGGAAAACACTCCTTGCGAGAGCAGTGGCACACGAAACCAATGCCACGTTCATAAGGGTAATAGGTTCGGAGTTAGTTCAGAAGTTCATTGGGGAAGGGGCAAGACTAGTTAGAGAGATTTTTCAGATGGCTAAAAACAAGGCGCCCAGTATAGTGTTTATTGATGAGATCGATGCTATCGGGGGCAAAAGGCTTGAAATCGCTACCAGTGGAGATCGCGAAGTTCAAAGAACCTTAATGCAACTTTTGAGTGTTTTGGATGGATTCGATGTTCGTGGAGATGTTCGCATACTTGCTGCTACAAATAGACCCGACATCCTGGACTCAGCTCTTCTTCGCCCTGGGCGCTTCGATCGAATAATCGAATTCCCGATGCCAAATGAAGAAGCAAGGTTAGAGATTTTCAAGATTCATACGCGTCGTATGAACATCGACAAAGAAGTTGATTTTAAGAAGCTCGTCCCGCTGACAGAGAATTGTTCAGGGGCAGACATTAAGGCAATTTGTACGGAGGCAGGCATGTTTTCTATACGTAAGCGTAAAACCAGCGTAGGTCAAAAGGAATTCGAAGAAGCGATAGAAAAAGTTCTCGGCAAGAAAGCTTCCTGCAAGGAAGGCCCATTAGGAATGTATGCCTAAAACTACTTTTCCTATCTTACCCAAGGGTATCCTCATTTTTAAAATCAATCTCTTAAGCTGCAGACAGTGAGGTCAGAATCTACCGTAGTCCAAAGTAGGGTTGATTAGCGTGAGAAATCCCTCGTGGAAAAGGCTGCGTAAATTATTGGAGGGAGTTATTCCGGATTCGCTCTTAGACCTTATCCCGCATAAATGGCAGCTCTTGGGCAACATTCTAATTTGTAATATTAAGCCAGAACTTTTACCCTACGAGTACGAAATCGGGGTAGCACTTACTAAAATCGAAAAACGCGCGAAAATAGTGGCAAGAAAACTCGCCCCCCCAGTTGGGGAGATGCGTATTCCCCAGCTGAAGAAAATTGTGGGAGATGGGAGCACAGAAGTTGTTCATAGGGAGAATCACTGTGTTTTTAAACTAGATCCGTTTAAAGTGCTTTTTTCACCGGGAAATAGCAATGAACGTTTAAGAGTGAGTCAACTGGTACGGGAGGGTGAAGTAGTAGTTGATCTTTTTTCGTGTGTTGGACAATTTGCTATTCCTATTGCGGTCCATTCTAAGCCGCTTAGAGTGTATGCCATTGAGATAAATCCAGAGGCATACAAGTATCTGGTTACAAATATCCTGTTGAACGAGGTTGCAGGCGTTGTTAAACCAATACTGGGAGACTGCAGGAAAGTTGCGCCAGTGGGAATTGCAGATAGAGTAATTATGGGCCTAATTACGGGGACCGAAAAGTATCTTGATACTGCTTTTAATTCCCTCAAAGAGAACGGTGGTATTATACATTACCATGAAGCATTTCCAAGGAGATTCCTACCGGAGAGAGTAGAGACGATAAAGAAAAAAGCTCAACAGAAATCATTTAGGATCAAACACTTAAACGTTAAAAAGGTTAAAAAATACGCTCCAAAAATTGATCATATAGTTATGGATGTAGAAGTCACTAGGATAAGGATGTAATTCGATTGAAAAAAGTTGATGCAGATTATCAAACACTCAGAAAACTCCGAAGTATTGCGGATTACCAATTTTCTTCTGCGATAGGAGAGAAGCTATTTCCAGAAGGAGTCAAAGTATCACATTCACCAAAAACAGGTAGAATTAGATACGTTTATCTTGATGGGGAATTACTTTCAACAATTCGTCCAAACGATGGAAGAATCGCCCTTAGCCTGAAAGGAGCAGAGATGATATTAAAAGCCACCGAAAAACCGAAATTAAGAGTAATAATTTTAAAAGATGTGGCTCCATTTATAACCCAAGGGCGCAGCGTATTTGCAAAACATATCATAGATGTGGATCCGGATATAAGGCCAAGTGACGAGATAATAATTGTGGATCCTGACGACGATCTAATCGCAGTTGGTAAAGCAATTCTGACCGCAAAGGAAATGCTTGCGTTTCAATCAGGCGTCGCTGTCAAAATAAGGAGTAGCAAGAATATGAACTAAAAGCTTGCACCCACGTTGAATCCATATTATTATTGATACATTCAAAAAGGAGTTAAAGGAGGTTCATAAATGCGCCGTGTAAATCCACGGCAAATGAAAAAAGTAATGCAGCAAATGGGAATTAAACCTGTTGAAATAAATGCTACAGAGGTAGTAATTAAGTGTGTAGATAAGGAAATAGTCATAAGCAACCCCCAAGTTACACGACTCGAGATCGCAAAGCAAACAGTTTTCCAGATTATGGGAGAAGTCCAAGAAAGGGAAATACAGGAAAAGGGAGAAAGAGAAATTCCTCTGGCAGACATTCAACTGGTAGCTCAACAAGCAGGCGTAACCGAGGAAGAAGCGAGACAAGCGCTTATTGAAGCGGAGGGGAATCTGGCTAAGGCAATTCTTCTAGTTAAAAAGTAATTTAACGATAGGTTACTCCGCCCTACTACCGAGGAGGGAATGCACTTTTGAGGCGTCTAGTTTGATGCCAGAATGGTCATTGCTCCTTGTTATATCGAACCGGACAGTAACTAAGATTTTGACGCCAGAATCGATTTTATCCTCTTCATTCTGAACAAATCTTCCCGTTCCCTCTCCTCGAGGTGCAATTCAATGAATTGAATGGTGTTTGTGAGGCGGGGAATAATGACGTATTTTAGGGCGTTAACACGTCTTTTGGTTTTTTCTATCTCCTCCGCTAACCGTTTAACTGCTGCCTCGGTTTCCGCTAGCCGGATTATCGCTTTTAAGGCCTCCCTGAATTTTTCCACCGCTTCATCCAGTTTTGCTGACGTGTCTATAAATCCATAAGAAGAAATTTGTGTAGATTCGGCTTCCTCCATCCGTAGAAGGGGGACACGAACACCCATAACATTTCTGGTGCTAACATCTAATTTTAGTATAGGAGGAATGCTCGCCGCCACCTCTTCCACTTTTAGAGGGCCCATTATCATCTTAGCCAGCGCCAGTGCATCGTACGCCTCTTTTAGTGCATTGTTAACATCATTTCTCAATTTGCGCACATCTTCAAGAATGTCAAAAAACTCCATTATCAAAGCGTCTCTCTTCTCTTTTAGGAGGTCGTGTCCCTTCTCGGCGAGGTTCTTTCTTCTTTTAAGCATAAGGAGTTCCATTCGTGTGGGATGGATACCGGGGAGGATTTCGGTAGACACATTGCAACCTCCAGCTAATTTACAAATCTATTCTAGGAAAGGCCACTGATTGGCACGCTGAGGTGTAATACGATAATCCAATATCACACTTAACTTTTTCTATTCGGCACAGTTGTAGAAGAACATAAGTGCGTCCCGCCTTCTAAAAAGGGTCCAAAAAAGCCTGGGTTCTGAATTGAAGAAGGTGATGTAGAATTGTTTGGTCTCGCCTGGAAAGGGGGAGTTTATATGGCTTCTTCCGCAAATTTGAGCCCTATGCTAGAAGCGAGATCCGAGCATTCTACATCACTAGCTACCTCGTTCAGCAGATAAATGAGTCTGTGGAACTCTCTCGAGAAGCAATCTCAGGTCTTCCATAGCTAAGAGGGCTCCACAGGTTAGGCCCCGAAACCCGAACCAACGATTACTACATCCCATTTTCCGTCTGACATATAGGTCACCGGTTAAGGAATGAATTCTCACCATATAGAAATTATACACCCACAATTGAAGTGCAAGGAAACATGTCAGCGGGTTTCCTCAGAAAGCTGCTGGCTTGAACTGAGTCAGCGGAGTGCCGTGTTTTCATAGCTTACTTATTGCCCTTTCACAGCCGTCACTATGGGCTTATGGTTTCGGGAGTGTCTAATTTTGCTGTGTTTGCTTCGTTGCGTAAGGTTTCTTTTCGGGCTTACGCGTTCCAATTTCCTCAACTTTGATTAGTGGTGGGTGGATTCCTGCTCTCAGAGATATCTCTGTTATGGGTGGTGGTTTTAGGTGTGCCTGTTTTAGTGTTTTGGAGAGGACTGTTCTCGTATCTCCGTCGAGTACTATGCGTCCGTTGTTCATTACAACCACTCTTTGACAGTATTCGGCGACCACCCTCATGTCATGTGTTATCAGCAGAATTGTTCTACCCTTGGAATGTAAATCCAGAATAAGGTTTAGGAGTTGTTTTATGTATGTCCAGTCCATTCCTGAGGTTGGTTCGTCGAGTATTAGGATATCTGGTTGCCGCGCCAGTGCGGTTGCTGTGGCGACCCTCTGGCGTTCTCCCCTGCTCAGGGTGTGGGGGTGCTTTTCTCTGTACTTCTTTAGATCCATGGTTTCGAGAATTTCTTCCACCAGCTTTAAGTTTTTGTTCTTTAGGCCGTATTGAATTTCGGATTCGACAGTGTCGCAGAAGAGTTGGTAGTCTGGATTCTGGAAGAGGAACCCTACTTTCTCGTGTAACCTTTTCGTCTTTCTCGTGTCGACACCGCCGATTCTTACAGTTCCTTTCTTCGGTTTTAACAAACCAACCATAACCATGGCCAGAGTGGTCTTTCCGGAGCCGTTGGGTCCCACCAGAGCAACGAGCTCGCGTTCGTTTATGGTTAGGTTGATGTTCTCCAGAACCGTTACGTCGCGATATCCGAAGGAAAGGTTTTCAATCTCGATGGCTGGCTTAGTATGCTTCGCCGAGGCGGGATTATCGTTTTTACGACTAATTCTTATTTTTGACAGGTCATCCTTGTAACAGTTTAATGCTTCCTCAACGGTTAGCGGAACACTTCTTGTGTTTGTGCTGCCTTTCATTCTCAATGAGATTTCCACGGTTTGAGGCACCCTCAGCCCGATGTTCTTTACTACTCGGTTCAGGAAGACATCCCTTGGGTCGCCGTCCGCCACTATTCTTCCGTTTTCCAGCACTATCATTCTGCTTGTGTATTTGGCGATCTCGTCGAAGTCGTGTTCTGCGATAACTATGGTTATACCCATCTCGTTTAGTTTTTTGAGGGTTCCAAGTACCATTTCTCTTCCTAAGGCGTCGAGGTCCGCCGTTGGCTCGTCCAGCACCAGAATCTCTGGCTTCACCGATATTGCTGAGGCTATAACCACTCTCTGCTTCTCCCCACCGGACAATTCAAAAGGATAACGGGTTCGCAAATCTCTGATGCCCACCGCGTCCAAAGCAAAATCCACACACCTTTCTATCTCGTCCCTAGGATAACAAAGATTTTCAGCAATAAAAGCTAGTTCGTCCTCAACCGTAACATTGAAGAACTGAGCCTCCGGGTTCTGGAACACCATCCCCACCTTGGTAGCCAACACGTTTATCTCGTTCTCCCTCGTGTCCAGTCCACAAACGTTTACCGAGCCACGCATTTCTCCACTAATAGCGTGGGGAATTATGCCGTTGAGAGCGTACAGGAGTGTTGATTTTCCACTGCCAGAACGACCCGCAACAACCAGAAACTCTCCTCTCCTAACGTCAAGATTTATGTTCTTCAACGCAAACTCTTCCGAGCTTGGATACTTGTAACACAAACCCCTTATCCTAGCGATCACGTCCCCCTCCAAGGTCATATAATCCACCCCGCTCCAATCTGCGTCCATACAGCGACGGCTGCTAAAACCGTGGATGAAAACGAGCAAAACAGAACGTCTCGTTGAGCGAAGTTAATCGTCTTCAGAGATGTTCGTTGCTTACTCTGCCCGAAAGCTTTCGAATCCAAAGCCAACGCCATCTGCTTGGCAGTTTTAAGAGAAATTATCAGCAGAGTTCCAAGCATCAAGTTCAAATCTTTAAATCTGGATCTGCCCCCTCTAAGCTTTTGCGCGTTTCGGATTATACCGAGATTTTGAAAAATCATGGGAACAAATCTGATCGACATAGTTAACAACAGAATCAACCAGTTGGGCAACCTAAATTTACGCAGCACCAACATAATTTCGCTGGGATGCGTTGTGAAAGGTACCATCAAGCTAGGCAAAACAATCACCAAAAGTCTCAGAGTGAGCATGACACCGTACTCTATTCCCTCCCAAGTGACTGGCAGTCTACCTATTATGGGA
>JAUQYY010000114.1 GCA_030587505.1 Candidatus Sigynarchaeota archaeon | reverse complement strand
GAACCAAATTTAAAGGTATCACCCACCCACTCCACCCAACCCCGGCATGATGTAATATGTATGCTTTTTGAGGGGGTGTATGTGACTTAGCGTTGTGAAGGGAGATTTATGGGGGCTTCTTTCCGGGAATCAAGGCTCAAAAAGGGAGATAGACAAACCACCAACAAACCCAAAAAAATAAAATACATACTTACTACATCGTGCCGTTTGATTCATTCTCTGAATGAATACTTCTCTCTCCCTCTGTTTTCATTTTCTTTTTGCGGTATGTAAATTTGTGAATATTCTAAAGGCTTTCCCTCGGCGCAAGGGATTACGAAGACCTATTTGTTTACAGACGGAAGGGGGCCTCGAATTACAGTAAAGCTGTTTACTTGTGTAATTCGTTGAACATCCTCATCAATATTACAATAACACTAAGATTCAAAACGTTAGACAAGTTCTTCTATTCTGGTTATTACTAAAATAGTAGAGGCTTACAAAAATGAAGCACGAAAAAGTGGCGTTTATCGGGCTTCCTTCTGTAGGTAAAACGAGTATTATAACCCTTTTGAGTGAAAATAGAACGGTTACTAACTATGATCCCACGATTGGAGTTAACTTTGGTTTTGTAACTCTGGGTGAATGTGAAGTTAGCCTCTTTGATATAGCTGGGCAGGATAGGTTTAGATTTCTGTGGAATGGATTTATGCGTGGGGCAAAAGTCATTTTTGTGGTAACTGATTCCACCCCCAAAAATGTCTTAAACACTCGCAAGATAATTGAAGAGTTCTGTAATAAACCCAACTCCATCGTTTTGGCTATAGCTAATAAGCAAGATTTACCTGGAGCCATGAAACCCTCACAGGTTGAGGACCTTTTGAATGTGAAAACCTACGGGATGGTCGCGATAAATCCTCGAAAAAGAACTAAGATGTACCATATTCTCAGGGAGGCTTTGGAACAAATCATAATTGAAAATTCCAATTAACCTCTTGTAATAATTATTTCTCTCCGAAAAATCTTTTCTGTGAAGGGGGAAAAGTTTTTCACTACGGTGTATTGTATCTTTCATAGTTAGTCTTCAAATTTTTAAAACACCCAAAGGTGGATTTTATGTCATGGAATCAACGAGGCGGTGGTGCTTCATGGAAACCCCGCCCACCTGCTGCAGAAAAAAAGATTAAAGATTTGACTGCTGATGGCGCCTCTTTTGTTAAAGTTTTGGGGGTTGTTCTGGAGAGAGGGGAAAACGTTGCACTTATCGACGATGGGACTGGGAAGGCAAGAATTGTAGCGTTAGATAATGAGATTATAAGCAAAATTAAAGTTGGCGATAGGATAAGAGTATTTGGAAGTGTTTTAATTGGGGAAGAAGGTGAAATACAGATTAACGCAAACATAATACAGGATATGAACAAACTTAATCTTGATTTACTAAGGGAGGTAGAGAGGTTAAAAATGTATGTTGAAAAAGGTCATAAGTTTAAATATTAGATACTTGTAAATAAAGTGATTATACTCCGAAAAATCAATTAGTTGAAGGCTGGTATTGGGCTGAGCATTATCTAGAGAGAAGGCCCGGTAGGAAAATCAGATTAGCTACCAACCCTGCTCAAATTAAAAAGTAATCTTGTAGAAGCTTTAAGGGAAGGTGATGTATGTGTCATTCAAATTCGCTTTTACAGATGCAAGGCTCTGGAAAAACATTGTCGATGCCTTATCTAGTCTAGTGGACGAAGTTGTTTTTATCGCCGATGAAAATTCCCTACGCGCAAGGGCGATGGACCCTAGCCACGTGGCTATGGTTGATTTTGAGTTACCTAAAGCCGCCTTTAACGAGTACGAATGTAGCGGTGAGGTTAAGCTCGGGATTAACCTCGAGGATATGTCCCGAATAATGAGGAGAGCTGGTGGTGGTGACGAACTGGAATTGTCCTTCGATCCTGAAAAGAATAAGCTTAATGTTACGTTTAAAGGCACATCGATACGTACTTTCAAAATCGGTTTACTTGATTTAACGCATGAAGAAACACCAGTTCCGTCCATTAAATTTAATGCCGAGATCAAAATGACCGCAGATGCCCTGAAGGAGGCATTAAAGGACGCTGAAGTTGTGAGTGATCATGTAGAAGTTGAAGCATCTTCTGAAGAGTTGAAAATTACCGCCTCTGGAGATACGGGTGGAGTTGAAGTTAAATTAGACAAGTCCAGCGACGCTCTTCTTGAGCTGAATGTTACGGAGGAGTCCAAGGCAATGTACGCTCTCAGCTACTTGATGGATATGATGAAAGCGACGGCTGCGAGTGATACTGTTACCGTTCAATTCTCAACTAGTATGCCCATAAAGCTCGAGTTTAATATTATTGGTGGAGGGCGTCTAACCTATTGGCTTGCCCCACGAATTGAGGCGGAATGAGGCCGTTCACGCTCCTAGAGTTTCTCCCTCCTTCTCAAACAGGTAAAAGTAACCTATGAAAATAGTAGTTTGCGTCAATAGTTCAGTGATGTGCCGGAATAAACAATCAAAAGCTTCTGCGTCTTAAGTATGAACCAATTGGTTTCAT
>JAUQYY010000100.1 GCA_030587505.1 Candidatus Sigynarchaeota archaeon | reverse complement strand
CTCCTGAGGGAGGCGCGGGCCAGGGAGGAGGAAACAAGGAGGAAGACCCAGACCCGAGGGAGGGCGAAGAGAGACCCCGGCTGGGCCCTGAAGAGAATCAGGGAGCTCCTCAGAGAGCTCGACAAGCGGGAGTAACCCCGGGAGAGGCGGAGAACCAACCACCCGGAGCAGGCCACCCCCCAGGCGGCGCCACCCTCAGAGGCCGCCGAGAAGCCGGCCCGGAACCCCTCCGGGTACCGGCCGAAGCCCAAACCCGGCACCAACCCGACGCGGATCCGCGAAACCACCCCAGAAACAGCCCCACCAAGCCAACAACACCGCACTTCGAAAAATTATGGTGATGAGTGAAAGAAAAGCCAAACCTTTTTAAAGGGTGGCAGTTCACGTCTTATCATATTTTGTACGGCGCCACAGAAGCGGGTGGTTCACCTCGCTCTATTGGTTCGGTGAATCCGTATCCTGATACCTGTTAGGGTTTGTTACCGGTGATGAGTGTTCGCTATCTTTCAAGCTTCGGGGCGGTTGTGAAATGCGCTGCTGCGGCGTTTTCGCTGCTTGGAATAGTCTGCCCACATTTAAAAGCGGTGGGTGCGTATTAAAATCTTGGTACTAAGAGTTTGTTTGAGGTGCAGTATGGTGGCTGGAGCTGACTGTTTCCATACCTGTTAAGTCTTTTCCGCTACTCCGTTTTGGTTCTCCTCCAAGCAGCCGGCGCCCAAAATTTTTTGGAGGTTAAGTGATGAGGAGGAATTCAGTTCACCAAGCTTAGAACTCCTAAAGGAACCCAAGACTACTACTTCGACTATTTGGAAAAGAGAAGATACATAGAGAACAGAATGAGAGAGAACTTTGAACTCTGGGGTTACAGCGAGATACGTACCCCAACCTTCGAGTACTTTGAGTCGCTCGCCACGGGCACGGGTTCGGAGCTTCAGGAGAGCATGTTCCGCTTCAAGGATAAGGGCGGACGCCTATTGGCCCTGAGAGCGGAGATGACGAGTCCAATTGCTCGAGTGGTGGCAACCAAGCTCAGGAGCCACCCCCTCCCCATGAGAATGTACTATCTGGCCAACATGTTTCGCTACGAGGAGCCTCAGTCTGGTCGTCAGAGAGAGTTTTGGCACGCGGGCATCGAACTGGTTGGTAGCAGCTTACCCGATGCCGACGCCGAGGTGATAGCGGTTTTCATCACCACTCTCAGCGGCATCGGGCTGAGGGGAGTTAGTGTGGAGCTCGGCCACGTGGGACTCTTCAAATCCGTAGTTGAGGAGGCTGGCATTTCTCTGGACGAAGCGGCGGCGATCAGAAGGAGTATCGATAAGAAGGACATGGCTGGATTGGAGGCCGCCCTAAAAGAGGTGGATGTGAGCTCCGGTATGAAGGATGTTTTCCGCCTGCTTCCAAAACTCCGAGGCGACATTGGTGTGACAAGAAAGATTCTCGATAGGGTTGAGAACGAGAACGTGGAGGCCTGCATACAGAATCTCTCCGACATAGTCAAAATACTCAAGCTCTATGATTTGGACTCCGTTATTGAGTTAGACCTGGGCATAGTTCGCGGAATCGACTACTATACGGGTGCGGTTTTCGAGGGTTTCGTACCTGACCTTGGAATAGCGCTCGGCGGCGGTGGACGCTACGACGGTTTGGTGGAACAGTTTGGTGGAGAGTACTTCCCCGCCACCGGGTTCGCCATAGGTGTGGATCGCTGCCACCTCGCGCTTGAGAAGCAAGGATTCAAATTCCCAATGGAGAGCAGGCCCCAGATACTCGTGCAGCACACCGACCAGGAACTCAAGGGGGAAGCGATAAAACTAGCAATGAAGCTGAGGGAGTACGGGATGTCCACAGAAACAGACATCATGGAGCGTAGGCTGCGCAAGGCACTGGAACACGCGAGTAAGAGAGGAATACCATACGTGGTCATAGTGGGCAGAAAAGAGTTCGAGAAGGGCGAAGTAGTGGTAAGAAACATGGAAAAAGAGGAGCAGGAAACGGTGAAAATCGAGGATCTGAAAAATTACTTCACCCACAAGTAGCGGAATAACTTGTGGCCTGAGAATTGAACACACCTTCTTTGAGCGGTTGGCTACGCAATGCACCGAACCTGTTTCTATGTTCAATTCTCGGCGCTCAACACCTTTGTTAATGTTGGTGGGTTGATGTGGTTAAGCTTAGAAAACTGGCTTCTCTTTCTGACGTTGAGAGGGAGGCATTAATACGTCGTTACGATTTGGATTTAGAAAGAGTGCTTCCCTCCGTCCGCACAGTGGTTGAAGATGTGAAGCGGAGAAAGGACGAGGCTGTCATTGAATACACCTTTAAGTTTGACGGTGTTTCCCTTCCGAGGGAGCGCCTGAGGGTGTCCGAGGAGGAAATCAGCTCCGCCTATCGGAAGGTACCCGGAAAAATGCTTGAAGCCCTCAAAAAATCCATAAGAAACATCAGAAAGTTTCACGAGAAGCAGATACACGAATTCACGTGTGAGACTCAACCCGGAGTTATCGTTTCACAGATAGTGAGACCGTTGGAACGAGTCGGATTATACGTTCCAGGAGGCAGGGCCGCCTACCCCTCAACCGTTCTAATGACCACCGTTCCCGCCAGACTGGCTGGTGTGGAGCGAATAATCGTCTGCACTCCCCCCGGAGAGGACGGTGAGGTTAACCCCGCGGTTCTCGTGGCGTGCAGTGAGGCGGGAGCCACAGACATCTACAGAGTTGGAGGCGCCCAGGCGATAGCCGCCATGGCCTACGGAACAGAGACGATTCCTCGTGTTGATGCTGTCTTTGGTCCGGGCAACATCTACGTCACCGCAGCAAAGATTTTGATTAGCACGGATGTGAGGATAGACCTACCCGCGGGTCCCAGCGAGCTGCTTGTAATATCCGACGATACGGGGAACCCCGAGTTCATAGCGGTGGACCTGCTGGCTCAGGCTGAGCACGATCCTCAGGCCAAAGTGGTGCTTGTCACAACCTCCGAGGACCTTGCCCACCGGGTTGACCTGCTTGTCAACCAGCTTTTCGAGCGGTCTCCCCGCAGGGATATACTTTCGGAGTCCTTGGAAAACCTTTGGATTCTGGTTTGTGAGAGTTTGGATGAGGCTGTTGATTTTTCGAACAGTTACGCGCCCGAACATCTGGAGATTCATGTGGAGTCCCCCAGGTCGCTGCTGCCCAAAATCAGAAACGCGGGGGCGATATTTGTTGGTCCGTTCTCCCCGGTTGCGGTGGGTGATTACTCCGCGGGCTCAAATCATGTTCTGCCCACTGGGGGATTCGCAAGATTCTACTCTGGATTATCCATCCACGACTTCGTAAAGAATATTAGCGTGGTTGAGTGTTCCTACTCTGGTCTCAGGGGCCTCTCTGGAACAGTGATTACCATGGCGGATTTTGAGGGTTTGCCCGCCCACGCGGAATCGATAAGAATGAGGTTTGCAAATGAAGAGTGAAGAGCTTGTGCGCGGAGTGGTGTCCGGTTTTAAGCCGTACCAGGGGGAGATTAAACCCTCTGAGCTTGCGAAGAGGCTCGGCGTGCCTACTGAGGAGGTTTTGCCGCTTCACGCCAACGAGAACCTGTTCATCGAAAGAGAATGGATATTGGAAAAGGTCAAGGAGGCTGTTTCCTCCCTTGATTTTCGCTTCTATCCTGACCCAGAAACCATAGAAGCCAGACAGGCTATCGCGGAGCACTTCGGTTTGGAGAGTTCAGAAATCATTATGGGTAATGGGACAGATGAGGTTCTAGACATTCTCGCTAAAGTTTTCATTGATCCCGGGTGCGAAGCCGTAATTCTGGAGCCAACGTTCGGTATATATCGCCTCTGCACCCTGCTCCTAAACGGGACTCCCCGTGGCGTGCTGCTCAATGAGGACTTCTCCCCCAACGTTGAGGCGGTGCTAAACGCCGTTACACCAAAAACGAGGATAATATTTGTCTGCTCCCCCAACAATCCCACAGGAAACCAGTACGCCGCGGATGACGTTAAACGCATAGTGAAGGAGAGCGGGTGCATAGTTGTGGTTGACGAGGCTTATGCCGATTTCGCAGACTACACCCTTTTGGAGTGGATTCACAACTACGATAACCTCGTGGTCACTAGGACCTTTTCCAAGTCGTTCGGAATCGCTGGCTTGCGGGTGGGGTTCGCCGCCGCCAACTCTGCCCTGGCGGACACGATAAGAAAAACGATTTTCCCTTACAACGTGAACACGCTGGCTCAGAGAATGGTTACCCTGCTGCTTGAGTCATGGGACTATCTATCGGAAAAAATATCCGAGGTAAAAAGGGAGAGGGAGTTTCTCTACAGCCAGCTGGCCAGAAACGAAAACCTTGAACCGTACCCTTCGCAAACAAATTTCCTCCTCGTGAGAGTGGTGAAACCAGGCTACACGGCAAAAACCCTACAGAGCAAACTACTGAACAGGGGGATCCTTGTTAGAGACCGCAGCGGCCTCCCACTACTGGACAATTGTCTGAGAATAACTCTCGGTCCGCGACCTGTGAACATAAGACTGTTGGAAAGCATCGAAGAAATTTTTAGTGAGGGCTAATGGGCGTGGAAAAGTATATCGAGTTCAAACTGCCCAGCGGGGAAAAAGGCTACGTGAGGAAATCCTCGTTGGAACTACTGGAACGGTTAAAAACCCTAATATTTGACTGCGACGGGGTTCTGATAGATGTTTCCGACTCTTTCCGAACAGCCATAATAAAAACCACCAACTGGTACTTTGCGGAGGTTATAGGACTCGGAGAGGCTTCAGAGGATTTAATCACACCCGAGGAAACCAGCCTCTTCAAAAACTCTGGCGGCTTCAATAACGATTGGCACCTAACATACGCGGTTATACTCTACTTTGTAACCCTCCTCCTGAGCCGTCTGAATAACTACAAAGAAAAAATCTTAGAGCTCACGAAGGGAAACGGTGAACCGGAATCCGCGATGAGAAGACTAAAGGCGTTCGGTGAGCTGTGCAAATCCGCCGGCCTAAACTCTAGGAGACTGGCCTCTATGCGCTTCGGTGACTGGAGCCTGAGAGACTACGTAAAGTCGCTCGACGTGAGCGGACTTCCGTCAGCCGAGGAGCGAGCAAAGGATAAACTGGTTAATCACCTCGGAATTTCCCCTGAGCAAGCGTCCCGCGTTTTGGAGAAATTGTGTATGTACCGGGGAACAATTTTCGATTTCAACATTGTAAAACGGTACTTTGAGGAGATATACTCCGGAAGCAAAGTGTTTAAGGACGTTTATGGTGCAGAACCCACATTCTACAGGGGAAAGGGTCTAATCGAGAACGAAAGGCTAATACTGAAAGAAGAGGTTCTAGAAACCCTGATTTCCAACTTGGGTTTCTCCCGATTTTGTATAGCCTCTAGCCGCCAGCGTAGCCAAACGCTCCCCGTGCTTCAAAGGTACAGGAACCTTGAGAGGTACTTCGATTTGGAATCCTCTGTTTTCCTAGAGGACATACTAGCAGCCGAAAAAGCCCTTCGAGCAAAGGGCTTAAACGTAAAACTGGAAAAACCAGACCCCTACTGTCTGCTAACCCTTGCCGACAGGATAAACCCTCGGGGAAAACTTTTCGGCTACGTGGGAGACACGGTCTCAGACATAATAGCAGCGAAAAGAGCACACGAAGAGAGCAAGTATTCGGTTTTGAGTATTGGAGTTTTGTGCTCAGCGCCAAGTGCCGAAACACTCGTAGAAAAATTCGTTTCACTAGGTGCTGACGTTATACTACCCTCTCCGAATGATTTATCACATCTGTTTACAAACTTGGAGATGATGAAAAATGAGGAAAGCTAAGGTAAAAAGGGAAACCCTTGAAACCAGAGTAGAGGTTGAAATCGACCTCGACGGAACCGGAAAAGGCAACATCCAAACGGGCATTAGATTCCTGAACCACCAGCTTCGAACTCTCTCGAAACACTCCCTGATAGATCTCGACGTTAAAGCCGAGGGAGACCTAAACCACCACATCGTTGAGGACGTCGCCCTAACGATGGGAGAAGCTCTGGCCAAGGCTCTCGGAAAAAAGAAGGGAATCTTCCGATACGGCTGGGCGGTTACACCCATGGACGACGCCCTTGTGCTAGTTTCGGTGGACATCGGAGGCAGGGAGCTACGCTGCCCTGGACCTAAGCCTGAGCCGCGCCACCATAGAGGATATGGAATCCGAGGATGTGGAACACTTCCTGCTCTCCTTTGCTCAGACCGCCAAAATGAATCTGCACGCGAAAGTCCTCTACGGCAGCAACAACCACCACAAGGTCGAGGCTCTGTTCAAAGCCCTAGCAATTTCTCTCAGGCAGGCTGTCAGCATCGACCCCCGAAGGGGAGAGAGCGAGGTACCAAGCCTGAAGGGGGAGCTCTAATGCTTGTCGCCATTGTTGACTACGGTGTTGGTAACCTGAGAAGCTTGGAGAAGGCGTTCCAGAGGGTCGGAGCCGACTGCGTAATCACAAACATGGAAAAAGAACTAGCCGAGTCCGACGCCATAGCTCTTCCCGGTGTCGGTGCCTTTCGAGACGCTATGAAAAACCTAGAGCCTCTCTCACAGTTCATTATCGACTTTGTTAAGGAGGGAAAACCCCTACTGGGTGTGTGTCTCGGAATGCAACTCCTCTTTAGCGAGAGCACCGAGGACGGCTTACACAGGGGACTAAACATAGTCAAGGGAAGAGTGGTCAGACTCCCCTCCAGCGTCAAAATCCCCCACATAGGCTGGAACACGCTAACCTTCGATAAGGAAAACCCCCTCTTCGAAGGGGTGTCTGACAACCCGTACGTGTACTTTGTTCACTCCTATTACCCTGTTCCCGAAAACCAGAGTGTCACCGTGGCTTGGACCGAGTACGGAGTCAGGTTCTCCTCAGTTATACACGACAAAAGCGTCTATGCGACTCAGTTTCACCCCGAAAAATCAGGCAGCGTGGGGCTCAAAATACTGGAAAACTTTGTCAAGTATTGTAGGGTGTAAAAATGCTGGTAATACCCTCCGTTGATATCCTATCGGGTAAGTGCGTCCGACTGACCCGAGGATCCCCCGAAACAGCAAAGGTGTACTATGAGAACCCCATAGATGCTGCGCTGCGCTGGGAAAGAGAGGGAGCAGAGACTATCCACGTTGTAGACCTAGACGCAGCTCTGGGCCTAGGAGACAACCTCAAAATAATAATCAACCTTATAAGAGAGGTCACCGCGAAGGTTGAGGTTGGAGGCGGCATTAGAAGCGTTGAGAAGGCGGTTGAACTCTACTCACGAGGAGCAGAGCGAGTGATTCTGGGATCAGAAGCGGTGAGAAACCCAAAAATAGTAAGCGAGCTAGCCCAAAGAATCGGCTCGCGACACGTAATGGTTTCCCGGGACTACAAAGGGGAAAGAATCGCGGTTGAAGGGTGGAAAAAGGTAACGAGCCACAACCTGTTCCATATGGCTACGGAGATGGAGAGACTGGGCGCTGGTTGGATCCTCTCGACCTCCGTCGCCCGAGACGGAACCTTCGAGGGGGTCGACCTGCCGACAATCAAAAAGCTTGTTCGGTGTGTACGGATTCCAGTGGTGGCATCAGGTGGAGTCAGAAGCCTCGAAGACATCTCCAATCTGAAAAAAATTGGCGTTAGCGGAGTGGTTATAGGTAAAGCCCTTTTTGAGGGCAGCTTTGAGTTAGAGGAAGCAATCAGGTTGGGGTCTGAGTAGATGCTTGCGAAGAGAATAATTCCCTGCTTGGATATGACCGAAGGAAGAGTTGTGAAGGGTATAAAATTCAAAAATCTGAGAGACGCCGGAGACCCTCCCGAACTCGCAGAGATATACAACGATCAGGGTGCGGACGAACTCGTCTTTCTGGACGTGACGGCGTCAAGTGACAAGCGTGAGATACTGATAGATGTGGTTAAGAGGACAGCTGACAGGGTGTTCATCCCCTTCACCGTGGGAGGCGGAATAAGAAGCATCGATGACATTAGGCAAATCCTCTGCGCAGGAGCCGATAAAGTAGCCATAAACACCTCAGCGGTTGAGAATCCCGAAATCCTGTCCAAAGCGGCTCGAAGATTCGGTAGCCAGTGCATTGTCTGCGCGATAGATGCAAAGAGAGTATACGACAAAAACGCCTCCGACAGGATCGTGGTCGACACACCCGAGGGCGAGTGCTGGTGGGAGGTCTACACCTACGGCGGAAGAAAACCCACCGGAATAGACGCCATCAAGTGGGCGATCACAGTGGAGGAGAAGGGGGCCGGTGAGATTCTCCTCACCAGCATGGACTGCGACGGCACAAAGCTCGGATACGACCTGATACTCACAAGAACAGTGTGTGAGAGTGTTAACATCCCAATCATAGCGAGCGGAGGAGCCGGGAACCCCGAACACATTTACGACGTTCTAACCAGAGGAAAGGCCGACGCGGCTCTGGCGGCATCCATCTTCCACTACGGGACCTACTCCATCATAGAAGTGAAAAAATACCTGGCGAAAAGAAACGTTACAGTGAGGTTATGAGGGATAAGAATTGAACCGAACAAACCGAGAAAACATGGACTCTCTCCTTTCGAAGCTCAACTTCGAAAAAATGGGTGGCATAATACCCGTCGTGGTTCAGGACGCGGACACAAACACAGTGCTGATGGTGGGCTTCATGAACAGGGAAGCCCTGATAAAAACACTGTCAACAGGGTACATGCACTACTTCAGCAGGACGCGCGGAAAAATATGGATGAAAGGAGAGGAGTCAAAACACTATCAAATCGTCAGAGAAGCCTTCTACGACTGCGACGCGGATACACTTCTATTCAAAGTGAAGCAGATCAAGGCGTGCTGTCACGAGGGCTACTTCACGTGTTTCCACAATAAGATAGGGGACGAGGCGTTCTCAGCAGAGAAGCTCTTCGAGCCGGAGGAAGTATACGGTAAGGCGAAGATACTCGAAGACATCTTCAGGATAATAAGAAACAGAATGAAAAACCCGCCCCCCGACTCCTACGTAGCTTTCCTAGCGCAGGAGGGTAAAGACAAGATACTGGAAAAAATAGGGGAAGAATCCACCGAACTCGTGTTGGCCTCGAAAAACAATAACGAGGAGGAAATAGTTCACGAAACAGCAGACCTCCTCTTCCACATGATGGTTCTGCTAGCATACCAGAACATTGGCTTGGAAAGAATATTCGCAGAACTCCAATCTAGACACGAAAAGAAGACAGGCAAAAAGGATTAGTACAGCTCCGAATTGTATTCCTACGGATTTCTTGCCGCCCGCCGTCGGCTCTTTACTTTTCTTTGTTGAGGTTTTCTATTTCTCTGGAAATTTCCTCAAGGGAGCTTATAACAGTCATTCCCTCTATCTCCTTGTACGGGCGCTTGATTATTAGGGCTTTGCATCCGACATTCCTGGCACAGCGCACATCATTCTTTCTGTCTCCCACAACCAAGACCTGTTCACTGGGGAGATCCAAAGAGTCAACAGCGAGTTTTATCTGCTCCTGGCGAGAGAAGGAATCCTCCCTCGTAAAAATGGCCTTGAAGAACTCCCTCACACCTAGGATGTCGAGTACCCTATACGCGGGAATCTTTCCCTGAAGCGTAACAAGAGCGAGCGCGTAGTCTTTTCTCAACCTATCCAGAACCTCTCTTGTTTCTGGAAAAATCTCCATCGTTTCATCTATGGCTTCCAGTTCCACTTCGTCAAGGGCTCTTAGAGCTCTCTTGTATCGTTCATAGTCCTCCTTAGATAGCTTCTCACAGGTCCGAAACATTTTTTCAGCTTCTATCCTAGCCTCTAAAACTTCTTGAAGCCTTTCCTGCAAAATGTTCATATCTAGGTGCAGAGAAACGAGAACCCCGTCCATATCGAAAATGATTCCCTTAATCATACCTGCACTCCCAAAGCGATTATTGTTGATATGTGGGTGCGGCTTCCTCTCCTTGTGGATAAACCCTTTTTAGGGGTCTAACAAATTCAAGGAAACCGTCTTCGTTTTCCTTCACGTATCTAGAGTATGCGTGTAATAACTAACCATTGAGAGGCTCAGTTCGAAGTTAGCAGCCTTCACTCCTCGAAGCGAAATCAGTTATCAGGGCGTCCCTACGTGTGACCTAATGTAACTATTGTGGGTACCGCTGAAACCTTCTACAGCTTTTCTGAGGCCTCTATGTGGGACGAATTGACACTTTTAAGTGACTGGCCTTCGTATATTAATTTTCCCAAATGTTTAACCTTTAACTGATAATCTTCTCGAAAATGTGTCTACTGGAGCGTCATTAATAAGTGTTAGTAGACTGGCGTAATCCAGCCTTCGTATTTCGGATTTCTTCCCAGTGTGACTTCAGAGAAGGCTTTCTGGATTTTTCTGGTTATCGGCCCCGGCTTTCCGCTGCCGATTGTGCGTTTGTCAATTTCCACGACAGGGGTTATTTCCCCCGCGGTCCCGCATATGAAAACCTCGTCCATATTGTAGATGGCGGCTCTGGTCACGTCCTGTTCAACCAGCGGGATTCCCAGGTCCCCCATGAGCTTGATTATCGAGTCGCGTGTGATTCCAATGAGAATCGATGCGGTTACCGGAGGTGTGATCGCGGTTTGGTCCTTTATCATGAAAATGTTCTCCCCGCTTCCCTCGCTCACAAACCCCCTGTGATCCAAGAATAACGCTTCATCGTACCCGTTCTCAACAGCCTCCATCTTTGCGAGAATACTGTTGATGTAATGTCCGCAGGCCTTTGCTTCCGGAGGAAGGGCTCTGGGTGAAATCCTCTCCCACGATGTGAAGCAGCACCTAACTCCCTTCTCCAATGCCTCTGGTCCCAAGTATCTCCCAAAGGGCACAACGTAAATAGCCACGCTCACCGGGCAGTTAAAAGGGTTAACATCGTGAGCGTGAAATCCCACATGCTTCAACGGTGGGATGAGAGCGAACGTTAGGTTTATATGTAACATCTACATATAATAAATTATATGCCGAGAGGATATATATCGTCTAAGACATGCGTCCACTTCATGAACTACCATTTTGTCTGGTGCCCGAAGTATAGGCGCCCAGTTCTTGTCGGCGCTGTGAGGGATAGGCTTGAGAGTTTGATCAGGGAGAAGGTTGAACAGTTGGGATGTAGGGTTGTAGCGCTCACTATTGGTACAGACCATATCCATTTGTTTGTCCAGGCTAACCCCAAGCTTTCACCTAACACTATAATTGGTCAGGTGAAAGGGTACACTTCAAGAGTTCTTAGAGAGGAGTTTCCTGAGCTTAGGAGGCGACTACCAACCTTGTGGACGAGAAGCTACTTTGTCTCGACGCATGGACACGTGTCAGATGAAACCATACAAAGATACATAGAAGAACAGAAAGGGATGTGAATGCAGAAAGTCCAGCTAACCTACAAGTTCAGACTCTACCCAAAGCGTGAGCAGGAAGAGAGGCTACTGGAAACCTTGGAGCTTTGCAGGCAGACCTACAACTACTTCTTGGCTCAACTTAATGGAAAGGCGAAGACCCCAAGCAGGCTTGGGCTTCAGGCTAAATTGCCGAAGCTGAAGGTCGAAAAACCGGAGTTGAACAAGGTTTACTCAAAAGTGTTGCAGATGGTTCTCTACCAGCTCTACTCTAACCTGAAGGCTTATCGCAACTGAAGAAAAATGGAAAGAAAGTTGGAAGGCTAAGGTTCAAGGGTAAGGGCTGGTGTAAAACGTTCGTCTACAATCAGAGCGGATTCAAGCTCACAAAAACTGGAAAAAGACTTGACCTCTTACACTTATCGAAAATAGGCGACATACCAATAAGAGTACATAGAGAAGTTGAAGGAAAAATAAAGCAAGTTATCATTAAGAAGCACAGCTCAGGAAAGTGGTTCGCCCATGTATGCGTTGAGAAAGAAGGCAAAGTGGTTGGGAGAAAGCCTAAAAAAGTCATAGGCATAGATGTTGGTTTAAACTGTTTCCTCACCGACAGCGACGGAAGGCAGATTGAGAACCCAAAGTTCTACCAAAAGACCTTAGAAAGGATAAAGGTTCTGCAACATTGGCTTTCAAAGAAGAAGAAAGGATCAGGGAACCATGAAAAGCAGAGGATAAAGATCGCTAAAGTTTATGAAAAACTCGTAAACCAGAGAAACGACTTCCTTCACAAACTCTCAAGGTTCTACGTGAACAACTACGATGTTATATGTGTTGAAGACTTACCTATCCAAAACATGGTTAGAAACCGTAACCTAGCCCAGAAGATACTTGACGCCTCTTGGGGGAAGTTCTTTCAACTGCTCGAATGTAAGGCTGAAAGCGCTGGTGTTCGGGTGGTGAAGGTAAACCCGAGAGGAACTTCCGAAGGGCTAACCTATGAAAATCCCTATAGGGATTGGATATCCGCGAATAGAATACTGATGAGGGGATGGAGCAGCCCTGATTCGCCTGCCGAGATGAAGCCTCTACTGGTAGAGATACCAGCAAGCCTCATCATTGAAGCAGGAAGCCCACAGGCTTATAGCCGTGGGCAGCTCACGGCCCAAGGAACCGTAACCTCTAAAAACTATTGGGCGGACGTAAACGGTTTCCCTCAGGTTATTCTTTCTGATTAGTTCAACTATGGCGTCTGAAATCTCTTCCCTGGTGTAGGGGATTTCCATCTTGTAAATCTTGGCTGAGAAGAACAATCGGTCGATATGCTCCCTTAGCCTGAATATGTAGACGTTTCCTTCCTTGGTCTCGTATCCGCGAATCCCTTCAAAAACTCCACTGCCGTAATGGAGGGCGTGTGTCTTGATGTGGACTCGTGCGTCTTCCCACTTCACGAACTCGCCGTCCATCCAGCAATACTCCGCTCTCTCTTCCATTGACATTTGCTTCACCATTCTTTGACCCTTTTAGAGTTAAAATTTTTAATCTTTTCGGGCAAACCGGGTTAACCACTCCGAAAGATTGGGTCGAAAAACTGTTGTTGATTCGGGGTAATAATATTTTTAGAGGAGTATCAAGGATACCATGAAAAACAGCGTAACGATGCCTACCGCGTCGGCTATCGTTGTAATTATCGGGGTTGTAATATTATCGGGGTCCCATCCCCTTCTGAAAGAAAAAATCGCAACCACGATTCCGATGATGAACATGAGCCCCGTTGTCACTAATCCGGAAACGAGGATTACTATGAAAATCAGGATGGGGTTAGACTGTAGTGATATCTTGAATATTACGCTTGCGAGAAAGCTGGCGGCGACGCCCAGAAAGGAGAATCCGATAATCCCTATGATGAGGGTCGCTATGTAATTAGTGTTTAAAACCTCCGAGAAGTGAAATCTTGCATCCATCATACCGGTGTACATGGCGGTTGTTAGCCTCGCGGCGAGGACGGAGGCTAAATCCCCAGCCAGGTTTATGAATGCTGGAATAGCTATCAGAAAGGCTGGAAAAATGGAAAGAACTCTCTCATTATGCTGTAAAACCTGCCCCGAAAATATGGATGCCAAGGCGATCACAACTAGGAGCACCGGTAGACTTTCCTTCAGGATTTTTCTAACCGTGTAGTACGCCATTCATATTCCCCCTACGTAAACCAGTAAAATGTCAACAACCCTTACCGCCAAAAAAATGCAAAGTACACTAATCACATCACCCAGAGTGGCGACGATGGGAATCGTTACGTTATCCGGATCTATACCCCTCTTGGCGGCGTAAAGAGAGATAAAAACCGTGATTCCCGCCTGCATAAACCCCGCAACCGCACCGGCAATAAGCGATACCAGTAAGAGTTGTACAAAACTGACGCCCTGCACATTCAAAATGACCGACACGAAGTATCCCAAGGCGCCCAAAACCGCTGAGAGAAGCACACTCATAAGCAGGGCTGCGTAGATATTGTTTTTGAGTTCATCGTTGAACCCTAGGTCCCAGCTTATAAATCCAAGGTGCGTCCCGGTTCCAATACGGGAAGCAAGCGCCGAACTTATACATCCCCTCATATCGAGTACCGCTGGGATTATGGTGAGTAAGCCAGGAACCAACGCGTATATGTCTTCAACATTGCTCAGAACGACTCCGGCTCCGAGCTCCCCCACTGTGACGAGAATGAAAAACGGCAAGGATTCTTGGATTATCTTGCACAGTAGCTTGGTATCCAACAGCAAGCCGGTGCATCTCCCTTGGTACCTTTATGGGGGGCTCAATCATCTTCCAGAGTCTTCTCCTTTACAAAAATTTAACAACAAATAGTAGCTATGAATCTAAAAATAATCTTTTCGGTCAAAAAGAGGTTGTCTTAATGGACTGTCTTTCCTGAGAGCGTCGAAAAACGTTTTAGATGTGCTTTGTTCAGTCAGGCGTTTCCTCCCCTTCGAGCTTTCGGTGAGCGGCAGTTTTTTGAGAATTAGGAACAAGGCTCGTTCGGATGATTTACTTTTAATAATTTTTAATTAATGACATTTATTTTCTATAACTATACCATGTTTTTTGCGTTTTTCCACACAAATATGTAAAAATTTGCAAAGTAGAACAGTGTTTTTTTCCGTCTTGATGGCTTAGAAAAACGTAAATATGGGTAAGTGGGGTAATTTAGCGAACACAAAAATGAAAATCTCTAAAAAGTAGGAGTTAAAAAAGGGGTGGAAAAAAATGTCATTCTGTCCCAAGGATGGAACCCTCCTGATGCCCAAAAGGGAAAACGGAAAAAGCCTACTAGTGTGCAGGAAGTGTGGCTACAAGACAGAGGCAACCGACGCCAAGAAGTACCGGCTAGTGGTAAAAATACCGCACACACCAAAGGACAAAACGGTAGTGCTCGAAGAAGAGGCCTCAAGAAGGTTCGAAATCGACGAGGATGAACGAGAAGAACTAAGACGACAGGCGCTCGAATTCTACGCAGAAGAAGGAGAAGCATAAAATCCAAAATATCAAAACCGGAGAAGACGCCTTAGCTCCAGCACCGATACAGCGAACCGCCTAACCAATAAACTCCTGCTTTGGCTTTTCTTAATTCCTTTGAGGCAAGGGAAAGCGACTCAAACCCTACGGGTTTAGAACACAAAAGAGGAAAACGTCAATAATATGCGGACCCCATGCTCGTTGGCGGGTATTCCAAAAAGATAAGGAGCGTTTCCTAAACCAAGATGTTATGTCCATTAAGTTGCGCTTCTTCACTTCGGAGAGCTGAGTAGAGTTTAAGTGTAAACTTCTCTGGAGTACGGATGTACTGTATGAAGCGCCGGTACACTCTCGAGAGCGGCGTTTGGTTGGCGCTGGCTGCCTGGACGTTTGCCGCAAATCGGATTGCGTAGCGTGTGAAGCTGGAGTTCTCGAGTGGATTGAAACAGATTCGGGTAGGGTTTTCGATTTTGGGACGGCAGCCAATCGTCACTTTTATACTTCGCAGGGTGAACCCAGATTGAGGAACAAAAAGCCTGTGGACGAGACCGGAGAGGATTTAAAGTCTAACGAAGCGAATGAAACGAGTGAAAAATTAGAGTTTGAAGATGACCCGTCTCCCAAGAGAGGTTTAACTTTTATTTTTGTTGCTGCGGGCTTCAGCCTTTTTTTGTTAGCGCTGCTGGCTGGCTTTAGACCTTATGTTGTTTCAAGAATCGTTGGCGTTGACTACTCCCAGGTTATCATCTATGGATATAATCACCTTCTCGATCTCACATATGCTGTAATTGCCACATCTGTGACCGGGTTAGTGGCAGCACTGTTGTATTACTCGTGGAGTGGTGAAAGGAAACTGTTTCCCGACTCTCTGCTAATCGGGTTGAGTGTTTCCATTTTCAGCCTGTTTCTTCAGAGCGAGGCTGTCCGCGTAGGTTACACTCTCGACTGGTTCGGCATCTTGGTTTTGCTGGTTCTCGGCTGCGTATCCGGCTCTTTTGGCCTGATTCTCCTCAGTGCATTTAAGTCCCGTTCGGGGGAAACTTTTAATCGTTTTTCACTCTAAATATTATAACGTACAAACAATGGAGAAGGCAGTTTTCCTTTCGATGAGGTTTGGTGGCTAGGAGAATTGAACTTACCCTCTGGTTTTAGGGAAAGGTTGAATCGTTTTAGAAAATACGCCAGAATGACCAACGCCTGGTCATTAGCCAGACGATACTTAGTCATCGGTGCCTTTGATGGTGTGCTGACAATACTGGGAATGATCCTTGGATACTACTTCAGCGGCGAGATAATAAACCCAAAAATAATCTTTACTTCGGGTGTCGCCGCGTCAGCCGCCCTGGGTTTGTCCAGTGCTTGGGGTGCTTGGGAAGCCGAGAGTGCTGAGAGAAGCTTGGAGATTTGTCAGATGGAGCATGCTCTGCTCCGAAACCTTGACGGCTCAGTAAACCAAGAGGCTGCAAACTTTGCGGTCACATGGACCTCATTTGTGCACGGCGTTTCCCCAATCCCCGCGGGAATCCTGCCTCTAATTCCCTTCTTCTTCGCAGACCCTCTCCCGTCAATGCTCATGAGCAACGAATTACTGCATATGCTGGCAATAATAGTTTACCGAACCTACCCTCTGGCTAATCCCACATCCTCAATCACCATCAGCGCAACGGCCATCGCCCTAGGTGTACTGTTTGTCCTCGGAGTTTTTCTCGGAAGAACAGCAAGAAAAAACATAATCAAAGCGGGTCTGCGAATGGTTCTAGCTGGAGTAGTAACCGCAGCGATCTCTCTCCTCATAGGGGCGGCACACTAAAAAGGCTAAAATCCCACGCACCAGAGACAAAGCCCTAGAGCGTTACCAGTTCACACTCCGCTGTGCACTTGCAATAACCAGCACACCGAATCCAGCTTAAGCCGGGGTTCCCCACCTTAGCGTGAATGACCCTTTGGGAACCCCTTCTATTCATTACTCATTATAATACTCGATGGGATATGGATTGCTACAATAACAAAGGAGCAAGAGAGAAAACTTTTCGAGTTGGCTGATAATTGTTCTCGGTTATGGACTGAGATAAACTACGAGAGAAGGCAGTCGTTCTTTGGTGGAGAAATGGACTGGAGCACCGATGAGGAGTACAGCAGGTACAAGCGGTTGGGGGGTTCAGCAACAGCCCAGCAGATCATAAAAAAGAACAACGAAGCTTGGAAGTCTTATTTTGCTCTGTTAAAACTAAAGCGGAGGGGTAAGCTTCCTCCACGTGTTAACCACATACGACCACCAGGATACTGGAGAGACCGCAGGACAGGGAGGAGGGTGTTAAGAATTCTCATTAGAAATGATTGTTACGAGTTGGGAGGTGGCGTGTTAAAGCTACCATTTGGGTTGAAAATAAGATGGAAGGGTGAGAACAGGTGGAAAGGAAAACAGGGACGCTTAGAGATAATATACGATGAGCCGAGGGGGGTCATGGTACGCCTTCCAGCCTGTAGAGGTTAAGCCTCTGCATCAACCAATCGGAGATAAGAGGGCATACTGCGACTTAGGAGTTGTGAATCTAGTAACAGCGTTGATTGAGGAAGATAAACAAGCAACGATCTATTCTGGAAAGACACTGTTAGCGGATTAGTGGTATTAGTCTAAAAGCATAGCTGAACATCAGTCTGTGCTGAAGGAAGTAAACGGTAAACACACTTCCAAACGATTGAGAAAACTCAGTCGCAAGCGTAAGAGAAGGTTTAGACACGCGGTAAACACCATTGTACACAGATTCGTAAAAGACTGTTACGAGAAGGGTGTTTCGGAGATTGTTGTAGGAGACTTAACTAACATCAGAGAAAACAACTCAAAGGGGAAAGGACCAACTCGATGGTTCGTAACTTCTGGAGTCATCGCTACCTAGTAGAAAGAATAAAAACAACAGCAGAGAACTGTGGAATTAAGGTTGTAACAAGAAATGAAGCGTACACCTCTGTAACTTGCAGTCTGTGTGGTGAAAGACACAAAAACGGAAGGAGGTACAGAGGGCTATACATCTGCAAGACCCGCAACAAAGCAATGAATGCGGATGTTAACGCCGTAGCCAGCATCGCCGATATTCCCAAGCCTTATGGTAGGGATAACTGGGTGGTGGCACACCCATCGGTTGTCAAAGTGCAACCGAGAACCCCACACGCTTCAGCGTGAGAGGATGTCGGAAAGGGGGTTCTTAGTTTAATCTCCCTCCGAAAAAAGCAGGGTTTTTAAGAAAAGCTCAGAAAAACATGCTAAGCAGGATACATTGCTTGGAACTCCGGCGCTAGTCCGGCTCACCCGGAGTACGAGTCTCACCAGCAAAGCAAACAATCCACTGGAGCCCACTAGCGGATTCGGGAGTTCGCACAATACGTCTCCACTCAAATCGTGTAGAAAATACGAGGGAGAACCATGCTGAAGAGTCAGCTTGTGGAGAAATTGCTGGATGATGTGGAAAGAAACAAGGGTAATTGGAGCTCCAGGGGCATAGCCATACTAAGCGTGGATAACTCCGTAATCGGAGTGAAAGGTGATGTTCCGAAAGAGTACATTGAGTACTACCTCAAGTTTCCCATCTCGGAGATGAACGAGGGAGACAGCATACACAACAAAAACAGTTTTCTAATGAGGGTTTCAGAGAAGACCGCTGTGCTGGTTGTACTCAACGATGAACATTTCGCCAGGCTCTCGGCAATAAATCTGCGGGGAAGAATATCGGCGCTCCACGATTTTTACCTACTGGACCTTGACGGCGGGGACAGAGAGAGAATACTCAAGGGGAGAGAGGAAACCATAGAAGCTGCGGGTTCGATTCTCGAAGACGTGATAAACAAAATAAAGTGCGGAGAATTGGCGGCAGACGTTGCAATAAACGACTGGCTAAACACATTCATAAGCAAAGTAAGAAAACACGACCAGAAAACGAGCAAAGTCGTCAGCAGCTCTTAGGTCAAAAGATGTTCCATCCCCTCCCTTGCGATAAATTTTTTGAACGAATTTTTTCTTCCTACCCAAACCACCAGCTGTAATACGAAAGTAAGTTTGGGGATATTTTCTGCTG
>JAUQYY010000093.1 GCA_030587505.1 Candidatus Sigynarchaeota archaeon | reverse complement strand
AGAGTTAGCGCTCTCCCCGCTCTAAAACCCTTCGCCGCAGAGGCCGCATCCCCGCTTCTCCCGCAGGATTTGGCGCCCTCCCGGGGAACCTCCCTCTCCTCACAAGTCAACCAACAAAAACGGCAGAATTATGGGACAACCGCGAATATGTTTACGGGCGGCGCGGTTCTTGTTCCTGGGCTTCGAGATATTTATATTTAGTTTTCGGTAACAGTTTCTTAGGGTTTTTCGAGTTACAATACTTGTTTCAGAGGATTTGGCATTGTCTAGGTTACATTTCCCCAAAGAGAAAGGGATTCTGAGAGTGGAAGGTGGTAAGTTTTCAAATCTTATCCGCAGGTTTGGTGATGAATCACTAGAAGAAATGTTTCACAGAGTTTTTCGAGCGATGATCTCAAACAAGAAGTGTAGATTCTTCTTTCTCATGAATCCGAAGCAGATATCGATAGCGGAACCCAGACTGCTTATAAAGAGGGGAGAGGTAAACCCAGAAGACTTCGCAATCTACCCGATTGAATCGGGTCTGCTTGTAAGCCTAGAATCTGAGTGTACGGAGGAGGAACTACTAAGGGAAATGAAAAAGTTCTCACCTTCGGGAAGCCGTATTCTGAACAACTATATCGCTGTTATTAAGAGTGTTGAGAGGGGCCTTTCCAAACTCTATGGACTGGATTTAACACTCTACCAGGCGGCTAGGGAAGTGGCTGAAGTAGCCGAGGAAATCGGGGAAAGTGTTTTCAAACCTGTAGAGTACGGAGTGTTCTGTATCGACTGCGGAAGCTACGCCATAAGTCCAAAAAATAGGATTACGTTAAACTCTTGCTCTGAGAGAGAACATCGGCTCGTTAAAACCACCGTGTACAAGCTAAATGAAGTTTTTCTAATCGCGTGGGAGGAGGGAATGATGCTTGAGGGGTACATCTCACAAGAGCTTAAAGAAGACGGGTGGAATACGCTTTTCAGCGTCGAAATACACGGGGTAGAAGGAGGAAGACACGAAGTTGATATTATAGCAGAGAGAGACGACAATTATCTGATAGTAGAATGTAAACACATAGCCCCATACAACCTAGTGGTGTATGACGACGCGATAAAGAGCATAGGAAAGATGGCGCTAATAGAAGAAACCATAGTGAGAGCATATAAGGAAAGAGGGGAAAAACCCGGGAGAGTAATTAGAGCCATAATCACAACTGGCAGGGCCACAAAGTCGAGAGAGACTGATGTGATGATTTCAAACATCGAAGATTTCCTAATCGCATCAAAAGAAGACACACTAAACGGTCTCTCAGAATTTAAAAACCACCTGGATGAGCTTCTAAACCGAAAAGAGGGATCATAATTCCCCGGAGATCTTCCTTTAATGTGTAGTTCTCAGTCACCGAAACAGCTGTGAATGGATAAAAATCCACTCACGAGGCTTGTGTTAAAACCTTCTTGAATATTATTTCTTGGGGTGTGGGATTAACAATTTACTAATAGTAAAGAGAAGGAGTCGAGTCAGAACCCGAGTGAGGCGAGTATGATCTGTGTTCCGAATCCAAAAAAGAAGGACAACAAAATAATTGCGGTTACGATTTGAATTTTGGAGTATCTTGGAGTGTACTCCACGGTTAGAACAAGCCAGATCACAGCTAAGATTCCGAGGAGAATTAACGCGTATCCTAGAATGGGTTGCAGATACCATGGCTCAATAAACATTGTCTTCACTCTTCCCTTGACTCGTAATTCCCGTTTCTCGTGTTCATGATTCTCAGATTAGATAGATCGGATTAGCCCTTTTCGCGCCATTAATCCTTCGATAAGCATAGCTCCTCCGAGGAACGCCATGGGTATTAATGAATATATTGTGACAAGGGTTATGTACCCGCTGAGGGTGAGCAGCGCTCCTCCAAGTGTGGGGGTTATCTGGGCGCCTTTAATCTTTTTTCTTTCCTCTTCGGATATGTTGAGTGTTAAGGCTTGGAGCTCGATATCCTTTAAGTTCAATTTGTTAGAAAGGGTCTTCACGATTTTTTCCTTTTTCCACTTCATGGAAACAGGGGTAATATCGTTCTGCTTTGCCAACTTGTATAATTGGAACCTAGTAAACAGGTAAAGTATTTGCTCCTTGGGGTTAAACGTGGTTGTTATGGGTTTCCCCTCAAGTTTTGAGGATACGGAAATGTAGCACGCCATTGCCGCCGTGCTGAAACTTGGTATTGCAAGAATTATGTTCCACCACTTAATGGCTGTGGCGATTGCCACCGCAAGTGTGATGAGACCATAGATAAGCAGATCAATGAATGTGTAGAAACTCGCCTTCTTGAATGCGTAGCTTAGACCTATTATGGATAGGACCGCCCCTACAACCGGCACGTAAGCGTTTCCGCCAGCTAGGAATATTCCGAAGAACTGAATGATCAAGCCTACAATCAGGAAAAGCCACATCTGTTTTAGAGGTGATAACCCAGCCATTTCAGGAGTTCACCTCACTCTCCTACCTTCGATTTCCTCTTTAACCTATCGGAAATATTGCCATAGCCATTTTTAAAGCTTTTTATTCCATTTATAAGTGCAGAAAAGTAAGATTTATAATAATTTCAAAATATTATAATTAACAAAAATTTTAATATATATAATGTTTCTTAAAAGTAAATTTCCGCTTCTAACACATAAAAATGTTAAAAAACTTTAAATTAATCAAATAAATAACGAAACCAAAAATGTTGAATTATTCGGATCCTGCACAGAAACGGGTATAGACAGCCCCCCGAGAGTTCTCTACTCCACAAATATTCCTTCTTTTTGCAGCTCCCACACAACGTAAACCAAGGTGATAATCGTGAGGACAACCAGCGTTATAATGTAACCCCCTTGGAAAAACCAGATTGCAAGAACACCTATTCGAGGGATTGTGAATATCATCTTTCCGTAAACCTGCCAGTCGGCCGTCCACCCGGGGTCGGGTGTAGGATTGGTTAAACGGTTATCCCCCCATGTTTTGTAGTAAAAGTGGCCATTCTCAAACTTTACATCAACCACCCTGTGCATCACTGGTGCTGGTGGAATAGCATAACCGTAAAAGTACCAGTGGCTCGCGTCGAAAACGATGACATCACCAACCCCAATCTCGTAGCCGGGCACGTGTTTGATTACGCCGATATCTCCGTAGTACATGGTTGGCTCCATACTGGAAGGCTGGTTGCTTATCACCCTGAACGGTGTATCTGTGTTGAGGTACAATCTTAGTAGTTGAAACCCGCCCAATATAACACCTGCGATTATTGCAATTATGATTATTGTTACTATTGCTTCTCTCTTCCAGTTTGTTTTAGTCAAGACTCTGCCTCCAGGTCTCGGGAATCCGGATTAAGATTTCTTTCAGCTGTTTGTTTATCTGAGTTTTGTATATTAATACACTGTTTCGGGTGGCGGGAATGGCCTGAAAATTTTTATGGTAGCCGCGGCCAGGGCGTGCTTAGAAAAATATTAAATAACTCTTATTCCTTTTTTCTCAATTATAAATGATACGGAGCTTAATGGTTTGTCTTGGGAAAAGCAGAAGCGGGAGTATGCAAAAATCGCTTGTGAGTTTATCAAACAGGCAGACGCTCTGAAATTCGGCGAATTCACACTGACTTCGGGTAAGAAATCCCCCTTCTACATCGATATGCGGCTTTTTATATCGTATCCTGACATCTTCGACAAGCTCTGTGAAATCTATGCCAAGATAATCAGCGAAGAGATTTCTGAGGTGGATAAAATCGCGGGGGTGCCTACTTCGGGGCTTCCGATAGCCACGCTTGTGAGTCATAAACTCCGCTTGCCTTTGATGTACGTGAGAAAGGAACCCAAGGCTCATGGGAAAGCTCGTATGATTGAGGGTGTGTTAAATCCTAACGATAATGTGGTTCTCGTTGACGATTTGGTTACCTCCGGAAAAAGTCTGATTAACGCTGCTAGGGCCATCATGGAGAGTAGGGGGATAGTAAAACACGCGGTTGCATTGCTAGATAGGGAACAGGGTGGCAGAGAGAATTTGGAGAGAGAAGGAATCGTACTGCACACCATTATTTCGATTAGCCAACTTCTGGAAACGTTTTGGAATTTAGGTTACATAACCGAATCAGAGTATCGCTTGGCTAAAAAATATATCCAGAAGGAAAGGAACTCATAACTCTCCGTATCAATGCTACTCGTGATAGCGAAAAACTTCTAAAATAATATTTTTAGTGAATGAAGGTAAGTACTATTAAGTACTTTGAATTCAAACTCGAATGGGGCTGAATCTGGGCGACTTTCTCCGTCAGAATTAGTGAATGAATCCCCTTTACTGTGTTGGTAAAACCATGAAAAAATTCTTATATCTCAGCGCCACTAAGAATATTAGACAAGAGTCTAAATTCCGAGTCTCCGGGAAAGCTGATCACACAAACGAAAAACCACTTATGCAGAAACACCGTACCGAAAACGGTATTGGAACGTTAATATATAAGAAAATAATCATAATATTCTTAACGTAAAAAACTTCTGAAGGGATGTTAACTATGCCTTTTGGAATCATTGTCGTAAGGTGGGACAATCGTCTCGGAGCAGTTTTGGAAGCAAAGTATCCTGAGGACATAAGAACCACAGAAGACCAGATAATGAAAATCTACACTGCTCACGCCATGGGTGAAGCTGCGGCTGGATTTATGTCAATGAGACTTGGAAACCTCAACGTCGCTTCGTATTACGGTGGCTGGGACCTGAATTATTACGTCGCGCTTCTTCTCACTCTGGAGGAGAATGCCGACGATTATGAGGATGGATTAGCTGAGGTTGCTGCTAGCATATTCTCTAAGTTAGAGAACGAGGAGTATAAGGCGGAACTCGAGGACTTGTACAATAAGCTCACCAGGTTCCCAACACTGAGCGAAGAGCAGAAAATGGGTGTAATTCTGTCAGATCCCATCAGGCTAAGTATCATCGAGCGGTTGATTGAGGAGGGAAGCACCACCATCTCGGATCTGGAGGTTTGGTTAAAGCACAAGTTGGAGTTAAAATCTGTGGAACTCTACTCGTTCCTTGCACCTCTTATCAAAAACGGTCTCGTCACCACACAGTGGGTTGAGGGGCTTCCCAGCCAATGTGTCTTTCTAATAAGAGATGTCTTTATAGCACGTGTTCCCGCAAGAATGATTGTTAAGAGAGCCAAATCCGGAGAACTGAGCCCTGAAGTGGCTTCGGACTATCTGGACGAGGTTAAAAACTTCTTCAGAGACTACGTTATAACACCCGAAGATACAGAAACGATAACCAAGATACTCTCGGATCCAGACGCTTATGACGTTCTAGTGGCGCTGCGGGAAAACATTCTTCCAAAGGGTGAGATTCACAAACTGCTCAACAAAAAGAAGTCCGTTGTGGACAGCATCCTGCGTGTCTTCAGTAAGGCAGGATTCATCATGGAACTCAAAATAGACAGGAAAACACATGTTGCACTGAAAACAGACATCAAGATAATGACGTTCTTCCCCGAATACCTCGTAGAGCAGATAGGACAACAGTATAATGATCAAATCAAGCCTCCCAGAATGTTGTTATGGCACCTAAAAGCGCTTAGAGACAGTTACCCCATGTAGAGGATAGGAGAAATGATTAGAGAAGTGTCCATATTAAACTTCGACGGAAAAACAATCTTCCACAAAAGATACGGACAAACCAACGTTGAAGATGAGGTCTTCAGAGAGTTCATCAAATCGCTGGCCATACTAGTGCCAAAACTCGGGTTAAACGGAAGCATAGAGTTCATGAATCTGAAAAAAACGAGACTCTACTACTCCAACTCGGACGGAATAGTTTTCACTCTAGAAGCGGACAAGCGTGACGCGATCCCGGAAATGAAAGAGAAACTTCAGTCTCTCAAAAACAGTTTCCTAAAAACGTTCCAAAGCGAACTAACCGAATGGGACGGTGAAACTCTCACAACATTTGAAAAATTTGAACCAATTGCTGACGAGATAACCCTAACCTACCTAAAGATCGCACTGATAGGCTACAGTGGAGTAGGGAAAACCACCATTTTGAAGCTTCTAAGAGAAGAGGAGCTCCCTAAGGAACACATCCCCACCATCGGCGTTGGAATAAAGGGCGTCAAAGGAGCAAAAATAGGAAACACGTCACTCATATGTTGGGACCTAGCGGGACAGGAACGGTTCGAGTTAACGTGGGACAAGTTCATCCGGGACGCTTCCCTAATCATAATAGTCACAGACTCAACCCTCGAGAACGTGGTCAAGTCTCGGTACTTCGTCCGCCTGATTAACGAGGTCGAGCCGGAGGCTAACATTTTCAGCCTTGCCAACAAGCAGGACCTACCTAATGCTTTACCCCCTGAAAAGGTGGCTGAAATTCTAGAAATCGAAACCCATGGTTTCGTAGCGATTGATCCCATGAATCGTATGAAACTTTACGAATTAATTAGAAAATATGTTATGGGTATGTAAAAGAATTGGAGGTAAAATCAGATGGGAATATTAGAAAAGGTGAAATCCTTCTTCAGAACCCTACTAGGCGGCGCACCAAGCATCGAACCAGTCAAAGTCACATCCAAAGAGGCACAAGAGATAGACATGCTCAAATCAGAAATCAACAAGCTAAAAGACGAGAAAAATAAAATTCAGGAAGAGCTCCAGCAAATAGACCTAGATTTCGTAGCAGGAAAAATCACCCCAGAAGACAGAGACAAAAGGTATGTGAAACTAATGGTCAGAGCAATGAAACTAAACCGCGAAATAACAAGCAAGAAACAGAGAATCTTCGCTCTAGGTGGCGTTATCTCCGAACTCTAATCTTCTCACTCTTTTTCCAAAACAACAATCACAAAGCAAACTATCAACCTATGAGGGTTCAGGCAACCGTTCCACTAATTTTTGATTCACACTCGAGGAAAACAGTTCAAACACCCGTCCCAAACCTACAAACCATTAGGCATCTCACCACACTTCAGTTTCCATTAAGTGACAATTTCTCGAGTTCTAACAAACAACCTTTAAGTGTTCCCAGTTGCGGGGATACCTTCTTTTGGCTCTTACCGTTAATGTACCCAGATTCAAATGAAACCCTTGTAACCTTGGGGCTTCCTACTCGGAATGTTTTGAAAAATCTTAATTAGTTTCAAGACTCTATCTAAATCAACTATAAGTACGGTTGGGGCGCGTCTTGGTTTGGTGATAGCTGTTTGGACGAGTTTTAACAATGGTTCTTTTGAGGGCAAGGGAGACGTATGGTGAGGCCTAAATTTTCTAAAGAGCTGTGCGTGGTCTGTAAGGGTTCGAGACTATTGTGTGGCAAGCCTAGATGTCCGATTATGTTAAAATGGTTTGCGGCAATTCCCGTTAAACGCCTTACCTTTTCAAAGGAGATATCGGGTTCGTCTCCTCCCTCCTTCTTTGTTGGTTACCGTGGGTATCCGAATGTATTGGCAGGGCCAATGATTCCTCCGATTACCGGTGAGAGTAGTGCAATTTTGGATGACTCTGATCGGGGATGGTTCGGGAAAACTATAGACGAGATTGTTAACTACAGGATGATGCTGGTTAGGGCCTCCTTGAGGGTGAATGTGAAACGGTTTTATGAGGATCGGCTTCTTGCGACGGGTCAGGAGATCGCCATGGCTGCTAAGCCTGTAGACGCGGAGGCGGTTTTGGAAAAGGAACCCAAAATAAGGATAGAGTTTGATAGTCACTCTCAACCGATGGGACCATCGGCGACTGTGAAGAGCATATCTTTGGCGAGTGAACCGGTTGTCCCCCGGAGAGTTGATTCCGTAGTGTCAGATACGGATCTAAAGGCTGGAGATGCGGTTGCCGAGCTTTATTCAGATGGTTTTTCGGTTCACTACATTTATCGACTTCTGTCATCAGGTTTGCTGGGAACCTCGAAGAGTAGAAAGCTTGTTCCCACAAGATGGTCGATAACAGCCACAGACGACATAGCCAGCAGAGTGCTCATCAAGGAGATAAGAGACTTCCCCGAGTTGGGAGAATTCCTTCTTTTCAGTGAAAGCTACTTGGATAACCACTTCCTGATACTTATGATACCCCGAGTGTGGAGTTTTGAGCAGCTTGAAGCGTGGTATCCCGGGAGCGCATGGCTTGCTAAGGGTTACGAACCCGTTATTGTACACGATTACGAGTTTCACGGAGGCAGAAGGAGTTACGCTGCTAGGGTTGCGGGGGCGTACTATGCCTCTCGCCTCGCCGTGGCGGAGTACCTCTCGAAGATTAGAAGGCAAGCTTCAGTGATAGTTTTCAGGGAGGTTCGCCCCGGATACGTTCTACCTTTAGGGGTCTGGGTTATAAGAGAAACGGTGAGGAGCGCCCTTAGGAAAGCTCCCCTAACATTCAATAGCCTGGAGGAGGCAATTCAACACATTAGAAACAGTCTAAAAATCCCATGGAAAAAATGGGAGAGGAAGAGCCAGATTTTAAAATTCTTCACCATCCAAAAAACCATGAACGATTATCTCCGAGAAACCGGAAATTGAAGTCCTTTTTGGAGTTTCAATTTTTATAACAGTTTTCCTCCGAAGGATTTTCCCATGGTTTAGGACTTTTACCTCCTTAAAGTTGAATATTCCGCGTCTGTTTATGAAACGAGTAGAGCAAACCGCCTATGGAATAACATTTAATTGATTATCTTCCTCTGTATTCTCAATGTTCGCGAAAATCGAAAAAAGGAAAGAAAGTAGAAGGATACCTTGTTTGTTTTATGGGTGCAAGAATTGACTGAAATTTCGTTGAATTACGGGACTGGGAAGGTTAGCGTGGAGATTCCTGATAGGAATTACTCGGGAACACTTGTTGTTAGAGAGCCAGAGGGAATGAGGAATCCCCAAGAGAAGATACTTCGGTGCCTACGAAAACCTACCAATTCTGATTCACTGAATCGCTTGGCTCGCCCCGGAGACAGGGTGGCAATCGTTGTTGACGACCATACGAGGCCAACTCCGACCGGAATCATCCTCCAGCCAATCCTAGAGGAATTGAAGCGGGCGGGAGTTCGTAAGGATAATGTGAGCATTGTTTTTGCGTGTGGGGTTCACAGGAAGGTGAAGGAGCGGGAAGCGAAAAAACTGTTGGGCGAAGAGATAGCCGAGGACATCGAGTGGATTAGTCACGACTGTGAGGCGGAGGACATGGTTTACATTGGAACCACGTCCTACGGAACAAGAGTGGAAATCAATCCTCTGGTTGCTGAGGCTGATCTGAGAATATTGACCGGAGATATCTGTTACCATTTCTTTGCGGGGTACGGTGGGGGACGAAAGAGCCTACTTCCTGGGGTGGCATCCAAGGAGGCTACTACAAAAAACCACAGCATGATTGTACGTCCTAAAGCGGAAATAGGTGTTCTGAAAGGGAACCCTGTCCATGAGGATATGGTCGAGGGAGCTAGGTTCGCCGATCCCAGCTTCATTGTGAATGTGGTTCAGAACACCAAAAACAGGATTACAAAGGTGTTTTGCGGAGAACTGGAATCAGCCTTCTATAAAGGAGTTAACTTTCTAGATAGCATATACAGGGTTAGGAGTGACAAGGCAGACATTGTAGTAGTGAGTGCGGGAGGATACCCCAAGGACATAGACCTGTATCAAGCCTATAAGGCTATTCACAACGCACTGCCAGTGGTTAATGAGGGCGGCATCATAATCTTCGTAGCCGAGTGTAGAGAAGGCGGAGGAAACAGTGTGTTCCGGGAATGGATGGAAAAGTACTCCACGGCGGACCAAATGAGGAAAGAGCTTGAGAGAAACTTTGTTATGGGTGCGCACAAAGCCTATTACCTTGCAAGAGCTCTGCAAAAAGTGAAAATATACATGGTTAGTGAGATGCCTGAAAAGGAGCTGGAAAACATTTACAGGATCACTCCCGTAGGATCGGTGGAGGAAGCTTTGGAGGATGCGTTTAACACTGTGAAAAAGGACGGAAAAATAAAGGTTGTACCTCACGGCTCCGCGATTCTGGCGTACTGACTTTTCATCTTTATTGATTGGAGGACTAGAAGGCTGTGGGCAGGCTCCAACCCAGAGGGGGAAGTGTTATAACAAGTACAATCATCATAAGTATGAATATGACTTTTCGAGAGGTTGTTAGAGGGGAAACATCGTCCAAAGCCCCCGGATGTCCGGTTCTTCTTATTGTGAGTAGTGCAAGCACAGCCATGATGATGTACACGTAGCTAATAGTCATCATGATGATTGCTACGATTATTGATGCGATGTAGTGTGTGCGTCTACTCAGAATCGCGCGGCACATGTGGCCACCGTCGAACATGCCGACTGGGAACAGGTTGAGGGCTGTGACCAGAAAACCAACCCAAGCAGCCCAATAAAGGGGGCTAACGAAAAAGGAGCTAAACGCCGTTTCGGGTTTAAGCAGGGGGATAATGATGGAGAAGAGTAATGGTTCAACAAACGGGCTGGGGCCGATTATCATCACAGGCCAGTATGGTGGATTCCAAAGGTATTGGCCCAGCAGAAATGCGAGCGCTGGCGAGGAGTTGTACACGTTTACCAAGAAATTGAGCACAGGCAAGGACAACTGGTACTCCAGTTGGAGTATGTCGTAAAGCACATTCGGGTAAATGAGAGGAGAGACTTCAACGGATAGCACCGCCACAAAAAAGGCTATTATGAAACCCGTTACGGGACCCATTAGACCTATGTCGAATAACTCGTCCCTGTTGGTGGTCGGGCTTCTCTGAAAAATCACCGCGCCAAAGGTGCCGATTGGAGGGATTCCCGGTATGAAAAACGGTAGTGAAGCATCCACGCCCCTGCGCCTGGAGGTAAAGTAGTGTCCCAGCTCGTGCAAGCCCACTATTGATAGTAACGCAATGGTGTAGCTTGTAATTACCAGAGCAGGGTCTGTGAACCAGCCGTACCAAGGACCTGATAGAAAGCTAACCAGTACGCCGAACCAATTGTACTCTTCCTCCCACCAGTAACCCGTGAGAGTCACCGTGCAAACCGTAGCGATTAGTAGGGCGAGATTCCACAGGGGGCTCTTTCGCTTCTTTTCTTCCATTTTTGGGAAAACTTTCAGAACCAGTGGTCGTTCTGTTTTTCCGCTTTCTCGTGGAGGGGGCGGCGTGTACTCACGTCGGGGTGGGGACGAGTAATGTAGAGTCGCGATAAGGTTCTGCTTTTGGAGTTTCTCCGATAGTCTCTTGAAGGAAGCTTTTGTTTCCTGGTTTGACGGCAACACGAACACCGGTGTTCCATCGGTTTCTGTATAATAGTTCGATATGGTGAACTCTGTTTGAATTATCCTTCTAAGTTCCTCCAAGCTTAGATTTGGTCCTTCGCTTCCAGTCGTTGTTGTCCCGTCCTGAGCGATTTAGATGTTCGTAAGATTGATTTTATTTAAAAAAGTTTCTTATAAAATCTTGGAAGTTCTGTTTGATGTTCTAAAAGTAGTGTCCCCATCCCAAGGGGGGTATCGTGAGTATCGCTATTATTATCATAACCGCAAAGATGGCTATCTTGCGCTTTGATGCCGGTGAAACGTCGTCTAGGGGGCCGGGGTGTCCGCCTCTTGGGCCAATGAGCAGCGCTAGGAGCGCCATGAAAATGTAGACATCACTTATGAGTATCATGGCTCCAGCGGCTATCAGAGACGCGATGAGGTGCTGTCTCTGGCTCAGAAAGGAGCGAAGCATGTGCCCACCGTCCAGCATGCCTATGGGAAAAATGTTTAGAGCGGTGACCAGCATGCCTATCCACGCCGCCCAGCTGAGCGGGTGTGTGGGTACGAAGTGTGGTAACGGGGATTTTTTTATTATCGGACTTATGAGGTCATAGAGGAGAGGGTTCGTGTAGGGGGTTGGGCCTACCCATATGAGCGGCATTCGGAGACTCAGGAGCAGTTCGAAAACATCATAACCATACGTAGATATGATCTGCTGGTTAAACTCGAAGTTTATCCTGTAGATTTCAACCATCACGTTCGGGTAAATGATGGGAGTTAGGTATAGTGATATGATTAGGATTATCACGGTGATCACGAAGCCGGTTAGGGGTCCCATTAACCCCAGCTCGAAGAGTCTGTCACGATTTATTGTAGGTGTTCTTTGGAATATCACAGCTCCGAAGGTGCCTATGGGTGGTATTCCGGGTATGAAGAATGGTAGTGAGGCGCTCTGTCCCCTCATCCTGGCGGTGACGTAGTGGCCCATTTCGTGCAGGCCCACTATGGCGAGCAAGCTGACTGTAAAAGCGGCGATTAGTAGTCCTGGGTCGTCATACCATCCCCATTGGGGGCCAACCAAGACATTGATCATGATACCGAAGTTATTGTAGTCTTGGACCTGGAAGTAGCCAGTGTAAGCTATGGTGAACACCGTCGCTATCAGTAAGAGAACGTTTAGCACCGGGGGCTTTGGCTTTTTCGGTTCGGGATTTGGAAATATTTTGAGAACTAGTTCGGGTTCCTCCTTTTCTAAAGGAGCGTAGTCCGTGTATACCTGGTATCTCTGTGGAGCCTTTTCAGTTTTTCTAAGCAGTGCCAGCAGGTCATACTTGCTCAGTTCATCTATAAGGTTTTGGAATGGAATCTTGGTTTCCTGAGCGGAGGGCAGGATGAAGGTCGGGCTACCGTCTAACTCGATGTACGCTTCGAAAACTATGAAGTGTCTTTCGACAATCCTTCGCAGTTCTTCGAAGCTTAGGGGTAATCTTTCTCCGTTTTCCGTTTCTGTTCCTTCCTTTACCCTGTTGTTTTTCCCTAAAACATAAGTGAGTTAAAAACCTTTCCAACAGTGTAAAAGGTGTTCGGCAAGAAGTTTTATGAATTTCTTTTTGCGGCCGGTTTGCTTCATTGTTTTTCTATAGCGGCTGGTCTCTGCTATTTTATGATTACGTAAAAATTAAATCGGTTATTTGCAAAGAAATATATCATCCCTTGTTTGTGTTGTGTAAAAAACAGTGTTCTATGGTGATTCTTTGGCGAATGAGGAGTATGTCATAAGGTGTGCTAGGGTCGACGATCTTCAAAAAGTGATGAGGATAAACCAGACAACCCTCCCAGAGAACTACCCTTACCCGTTCTTTCTTGAGATTCTCAAAAAGTATCCCAAATCGTTTATTGTCGCTGAGAAGGACGGGGAGGTGGTGGGCTATATGATGAATAGAATAGAAAGGGGGCTGCCGGGCTTTTTCTCCTCCCCTATGCACCGTGTAGTCAAGGGTCATGTGGTTTCCATAGCGGTTTTGCCAGAGCATCGCAGAAGGGGGATAGGAAGGAAACTTATGATGGCGGGTATGAGAGCGATGAAGGAGTACGGTGCTGAGGAAATAGTGTTGGAGGTCAGAATAACTAACGAACCCGCCCTAGCCATGTACAAGAGTTTGGGATTCACCGTGGTTAGAGAGCTGAGGGGGTACTACCACGACGGTGAAAGCGCATATCTTATGTCACGGAAAACTGATGACCTATGAAAATAAGGTTCTACGTAATCTTCTCCTAAGATTCGCAGAGTATTGTTTATTAGGGTATTTCTGATAGTATTATTTACAGCAGTTAGGAGAGGGAAAACTGCTTTATGAGCTATAGAGTGTCTGAAAACCTTAAAACAGCTCTGTCGGAGTGTAAGGTTTGCGGTAAGAGAAGTCCACTCATTTCGGAGAACCTGGGTGTATGCGGGGAGTGTATAGTCAACAACCCTGAAAAAGCGCTGCCTTATGCTCTTAATGCTCACAGGCTAAGTAGACTCAAATTCAACCTTCCCGAATCACCTCCAAGAGATAAGGATGGGATACCCTGTGGAATGTGCGTAAACGACTGCAGAATACCGCCAGGGGAGAAGGGGTACTGTGGACTCGTAGCAAATATTGAAGGGAAACTGGTGAGATACGCGGGCAGCCCAGAGAAGGGCTTGTTGGACTGGTACTATGATCCGCTGCCCACCAACTGTGTGGCTGCTTGGGTGTGCCCGGGTTGCACGAGCGCCGGCTTTCCAAGGTATACTAAGGTGCGGGGGCCAGAGTATGGGCATGTGAATCTAGCCGTTTTTTACGGAGCCTGCTCGTTCGACTGTCTGTTCTGCCAAAACTGGCATTTTAGAGAAAACACCAGCAAACTCGCGCCTATCATAAGCGCAAAGAGTCTAGCAGAGAAGTGTAATAAAAGGGTCACCTGTATATGCTACTTTGGTGGAGACCCCGCGGTTCAGATGCCGCACTCCATAAGGACAGCTGAGCTCGCGGTAGAGAAAGCTAGAAGTGAATGGAAGGGTCCGATGAGAATATGTTGGGAAACAAACGGTTCTATGAGCTGGCCTCTTCTCGAAAAAGCTGCCCAAATAGCGCTGAAAACTGGGGGAAACATTAAATTCGATATTAAAACGTGGAACGAAAGCTTAAATGTAGCTCTTTGCGGAGTGAGTAACAGGAGAACGCTAGAGAACTTTAAAAAGCTGGGAAAATACTTCGAAGAGCGTCCCAACCCCCCTCTACTCACGGCGAGCACGCTCCTAATACCCGGATACGTGGATGTAGAACAAGTAGAAAAGATAGCAAGCTTCATAGCAGACATAAACCCTGAAATACCTTACTCCCTTCTAGCATTTCACCCTCAATACATAATGAACGACCTGCCAACCACAAGCAAAAAACAAGCATTCGAAAGCGTGGAAGCCGCCAAAAAAGCGGGGCTAAAAAATGTCAAAATAGGAAACATCCATCTTCTCGCGGAGTACTAGATCAGGAGGGGGTTTCGGGATTAAAATAATTCCATTCTTTTGTCCCTCTATTCTCACATATGGTGAGACTCCTGCTTCTCGTGCTTGTTCTCATTTATCACCCCTTTTTGAGGGTGGGTTTTCTTTATCGCTTTGGGTGAATCTTCAACACGGCACTGGTTCAATTATCGAGGAGAGCGGCGGGATGTTTATTTCTCTGCTCTCCCTTCATCACCCTTATGAAAACAGTAATCGTTTGCATCCCGCCTGAGCTATCCTCGGCGGGAGCGGTTAAAAAGTTTTTGCGGTGGCTCTCCGAGGAGATCAGGGGCTTCTGGGAGCCTAGGTGCCCCGGGTGCGACTCAAAGAGGGTCTGGAGGGACGGCGTCGAGCCCAGGAAAACGGCCCCACCGGTGCAGAGGTACGAGTGCCCCCAAGGGAAGAAGTTCTGCGGCAGGACCGGAACCCCCTTCTACCGGAAGCACGCCCCCTCCGCCAGGATCTTCTCGGCCTTCACCCTCTTCCTGGTGGGCCTCTCCTTCAGGGCCGCCTCGAGGGCCCTTGAGGTGTCCCACGTGACGGTGGCTGGGATGGTGCACGGGGCTGGAACTCAGGAGGATCCCCATGGACGCCGACCCGAGGTGGGTAGGAGACGAGACCTTCGTCAGGGTCGCGGGGAAAACGATGTACGAGTTCAGGGTGGTGGACTGGAGGGGCAGTACTCTCTCGAGGGTTCTCTCCCTAGAAGGAGGGAGACCGAGGCCCAGGGATGGTTCTCTCCGGGGCGTCCAAGAGGATGCGGCAAGCCCGAGGTCTTCATGCACGACGGAAACCGGGTATACCACCGAGCCCTCAGGAACCTCCACCTGGACTGGAGGGAGGGAGTCGTCGTGCACAGGAGGGGGTGGGTCGCCGAGGACGGCTCCACCACCACCCCCCTGGAGGGACATTGGAG